>DASXVL010000399.1:0-6622 GCA_036504255.1 Armatimonadota bacterium
TGTGGCGAGCTTGTGGTGCGACCGTATCCGTGTGGCGTACGGGAGCTGGGTACCAAATTGGGAACGCCCCGTCGCGCTCGCAGGCACGGGTCGGCAGGCGAAACAGGCGCGCCACAGCGGGCGCGCGCTACACCGAGGATAGGGCCGGTGGGGGACTATTTCCGTGCGAACGGCGCTCCACCGGGGACAGTCCAGTACCGAGCGCCAGAGATAGCGTGGGCACTCGGCGTGCAGCGGGCGCGTCCTCGCCTGACGGGCATTCGGCGCGAGGACAGTCCCATACGCTTTTCGCCCGCATCGTGTCACTATTCTGCCCTGCGGGCAGGCCATCCTTCCACACGGTGCTGCTGGTACTGCCGGGTGGCAAGACCAGTCAGCCCACTGATGTCTCCAGACATGATGAGGCCTTTCCCGGTAAGCCTAATAAATCCATCGCAAAAAATCTCATAGAAAGTACCTGCACCCACGCTCCATGCGGAAAGGACTTTCCCGCTGTGATGCATAAAAGTGCAGTAGCGCCCGGCTGTCGTCGGGTGTGGTGTGGAGGAAGCGCATGAAAATCAGTAGCGGATTGCTGGGCCATATGGTGCTGCAGCGAAATGGTGAGAACGTCTGTAAGGCAACCTTTGCCGGCGTATGTACCTGTACCGGCGTCTTGACCGCCTCGGTGTCCAGTGCCGGTGGGGAAGTCGCGGGATTCGCGCGCGTCATCGTTGGGGAGGCGGCACGGCAAAAAGTACGGGGCACGTTGCAGGGCTTGCCGGTCGGCGGGCCGTATGCCATCACCCTGCGCATCGAGGATGCCGCCGGACAGGCGCTGGAGCAGGTGGTCGTCGACGATGTGCTGGTCGGCGATGTCTGGGTACTGGCCGGGCAATCAAATATGGAGGGCGCCGGCGCGCTTGCGGATGCCGCACCCGCGCACCCGATGGTACGCGCGTGGTATCCCGACGATCACTGGGACGTCGCGGCTGATCCGCTGCACAATAAGTCGATCGCCGTGGACCGGGTGCACGCCGATCTGCGCGGCGGCTTCCTCCCCGCGCCGGAACCGACGCGGGGCACCGGGCCGGGCGTGGCCTATGGGCAAGAGATGTACCGGCTGACCGGGGTACCGCAAGGGCTGATTGCCTGCGCCCACGGCGGCGCCAGCATGGCACAGTGGGACCCGAAACTGAAAAAACTGCGTGGGGGCAGCCTCTATGGCGCCATGCTGCGCCGTGTGCGGCGCAATGGCGGGCGGGTCGCCGGCATCGTCTGGTACCAGGGCTGCACTGACGCCAACCCGGAGAATACCCCATACTACACCGGCCGCATGAAGGCGTGGGTGCGCGCGGCGCGCCGCGACTTCGCTGACGCCGCATTGCCTATCGCCGCCGTGCAGATCGCGCGTTTATACGGGGATCGCACGTATGGCGCGGACTGGAGCGCCATACGCGAGCAGCAGCGCCGCCTGCCCGAGGTCATTGCGCACTGCACGGTGGTCCCGGCCATCGACCTGCCGCAGGACGATATCGTGCACCTCAGCGGTGTCGGTCAGCAGCGCCTGGGGCAGCGCCTCGCGCGGGCCATGCGCACGCTCATCACCGGCGATGGCGAACCGCCCATCGCGGTAAAGAAAATCTCGTTCGTCCGCAGTGCCATCAATCACTGCATGGAGGTGCACGTCGCATTCACCCACGTGCAGGGCGGCTTGCAGGCGCTCGGCGAGCCCAACGGGTTGAGCCTCGTCAACGCGGAAGGCGTGGAAAGTCCGGTCTATCGCGTGTCGTTACACGGCAACACGGCGGTCATGCATACCTGTTTAGTCCGCTACGACATCGAACAGACCGCGCTCTACTACGGCTACGGGTCGTCCCCCTACTGCAATATCACGGATGCCGCCGACCGCGCGCTGCCCGCCTTCGGGCCGGTCGCGCTTGGCAAGCCACGTGCGGTGACGGATTTCGTGCGCACCTGGCGCGTCAGCGCCCAGCAGCCCCCGGTGCGCTCCTGGCGGCAATTGCCCTACCCCACGGAGCTGGCGCTGACCGCACACACCTTCGCCGCCGACTTCTGCTCCAGACGTGCGCTGGCGCCCAATGCCGGCGATGGCATCATCTATTATGCCTGCAACATCGACTGCCCCGAGCCCATGCAACTGGCATTACTGCTCGGCTATGACGGCCCGGTGAAGCTCTGGGTCGATGGTCGTGAACTGTTCTATGATGCCCACGGCACGAACCCGGCCATCCCCGACGCCGCGAGCGCCACGTTCCACGCCACCCCCGGCTCGCACGAAATACTGATCGCCCTGGGCACAAACGGCGGACGCGCCGAAGGCCTCTTCCTGCGCTGTGAACGGCGCGACCTACCGCAACGCCTCATTGCGCGGGGCCAAGAGCACTACGTGTTGCCGCAGATAACGGCGGGCGAGCCTGTGCTGGCGTAGACGGTAAGCGGGACGTTTTTTGTGAGGGTTCGAGCACAGCGAGCACCGTTATCCCGCGAGTTGGGAACGGCGGGACTCGCTGCGCTCGAACCCTTCCAAACTGTGCTCTCGTTACCGCCCGGAGGAAGCGCAATGCCCTCGTGCATATTTGCAGACCTGATCTCAGTTTTCGTCTTTCTACCCGGCTGCAAACATCGCACGGTTTGGAAGTCCCGCATCGGGTGCCCCGGTTGCGCGCTGAAAGAAAAAGGGGACGGCGGGACACAACATTATGGATGTATTTTCATGAGCCTGCCCAACGGGCAGAAAGCCCCGCTTCCCCTAACGTTCTGGGTTACACTGGTTTCACCCGACACCACACGGTGCTCATCTGCCCTGCCGCCGTCCCGCCACATAATTCCCCCACGGGTCGGGTATACTCTGCGAGACACCTCTGCGCAGGATGCAACAAGGAAAATGGCTGTCGCAATGCGAATAAGAACGTAAGCGGAGGAAACGCATGCCCGAGGGGGCTGTATCGGCACAACAGGAATACGCGCTGGTGCGCCGTGTCCAGGCTGGAGACGACGCGGCTTTTGACCGCCTGGTGGAGCTCTGTTCGGGGCGGGTGTATTCGCTCGCGCTGCGCATGGTCGGCAATGCTGACGACGCGCAGGACATCGCCCAGGAGGCGTTCGTGCGCGTCTACCAGGCCCTCCCACGCTTCCGCCAGGACGCCGCCTTTTCCACCTGGCTCTACCGCATTGTGGTGAATACCTGTCACGACGAGTTGGCCCGCCGCCCGCGCCGCCCCGTCAGCGTGAGCGAACTGACGTCCGATGACGAGATGCCGTCGCCGCTCGACCTGGCCACGACCGACGACACCCCGGAAACCGCCCTCCTGCAACGCGAACGCCAACGCGCGCTGGAAACGGCGCTGGCGGAACTGCCCGCACAAGCACGTATGGTGATCATCCTGCACGACATCCAGGGGCTGAGCTATCAGGAGATGGCGGAGATCTTGCACGCGGAGCTGGGGACCATTAAATCGCGGCTGAACCGTGCCCGCAATCAGATGCGCGAGAAAATCTATCAAAGTCGGGAACTATTCAACCTGGAGACCAGTCAAAGCTCATGATGCCGCGCGAACACGTTGACGAGTTATATACGGCCTACCTGGACGGCACCCTGACGGAAGCGCAAGGGCGTGAGGTACAGGCGCACCTCGACGCCTGCCCGCGCTGCGCCGCCGGGCTGGAAGAGATACGCGCGCTGGTGCTGGAACTGCAGGCGCTGCCCGAAACGCCCGCGCCCGCGCAGTTCGCCGCCGGGGTACGCGCCCGTCTCGGCGCGCAACGCCCCCCACGACGGCGCTGGCTGCTGCCGGTCTTCGCCACCGGGTCCGTGGCGCTCGCCGCCTCGCTCATGCTGCTCATCGCCCATCCCAATGTGACGCCGCCACAGCAACAGGCCGCGCTCCCGCCACGCCCGACGCCCGTGGTCACGCCCGCGCCCAGCCGCCTGCCCGCCGCGCCCAAAACCTTACCCGGACCAGAGCCACGCATCGCCATTGCGGATGCCCGCCAGATGCTCAACGCGATAAAACAAGCGCCCGCGCCGTCAACGCCCGTGACGCCCACGCCGTCAATGCACGTAACGACACACCCCCCGCAGGTAGTGGCCGCCGTGCCGTCGCCGACGGCCGTTGCGTCACCATCGCCCCCGGTCATGGCCGACCGCACGCAGGTCGCCATGGCCAGACCATCGCTCTCCGCAAAAAGCATCGATACGAACGGAGCGGCGGTCTCAACGCTTGACAAGCCCGACGGAGCATTCACGACGCAAACAGATGGGAGAGTCGATACGGACCATGTAGCGCAGGGTACCCTCGCACCTCAGGGGGCACCATCAGCGCAAAGTGAGGCCGCAACTGCGGCCGCTCCGACCGTGGTATACGGCGATGTACCTAAGTCGCTGACCCTGGACGCTGCCGTAATCGATAAGGCGGCGCTCGCCCCCGCAAAGCCGCAACTCGCGCTCACGGTCGACGCGCCGGCGCAAGGCGCGCTGGTGTTTCGCGCGCGTGATGCGCAAGCGACGCTGACGGTGACCCCTATGCCGTCACTGCGCTCTCAGGCGATGCGAGGAGTGGCTAAAGACGCGGTGCCTGCGCACGAGGCGCGCGTCGAACGCGCGACGCTGGCGAACGGCGGCATGGTGCTGGCGACGGTGTTTACCCGCAATACGGCGGAGAGCTACTACCTGATCGTGCCCGACAATGGGAAGCGCCGCACACAGATGACGCTGCGCGCCGGGAAGCAGGCGGTACTGCCGGTACTGCGCGACATCGCCAACGCCGTCGGACAATTCCTCCTCTGCCCCAGCCGTTTTGCCGAGCATGAAGATACGTTAGCGGCGGCAACGGCAGCGCCGCTCGACGCCTTGCGCAAACTCGCCACCCAGGCGCACTATGCGCTGCAGACGGATGGGCCGGTCATCACCGTCACGCCGGAGTAGCGGCACGGGGGACGGGCGCCTGCTCAATGCCATCCAAACAAGCCAGCTTCTTCTGGCCGGAGAAACGCTTTGTCCTCTGCACTCCCGCGCTGGGTGCGCGCTGGCCGCAGACCGGGGATAGCGGGGCTATGGCCCTCTTCCAGACAGTGCCGTTGACACGAGCCTAGCCTGGGGTCCTTAGCACCGTCTGGAAGCCGACCGCAGTCGCGCTCAGCCTGCCGACAGTACCTCCCCGGACCTGCATCTCACAACACGCTGAGCGCGACTCCGGGCTGCGGCCCTCCATCGGCTTCCAAACGGTGCTGCTGACACTAACCCAGTCAACAGTCCTTAGCACGGTCTGGAACAGGGCGTAACCCGGCTATCCCAGAGATGCAAGGACAAGGAAAGGCGGGCACACGTCCATCGGAGCCTTGGCGCAGGAAGATGGGGGCCTTTTCCTGTGAGCCAGGCAAATCCATCGCAAAAATCCTCACAGTAAGTACCTGCACCCAAGCGCGCGGCACAGCAGGGAATCACCGGCGCGCGTCAAACGTTATCCCCTATGTCTGTCTTTCACTCCGTACAAACCCTCGGCGCCGCGAGTGCCCCCAGCCCGCTCTTCCCGAGCGGACACAACCGCCTGATTCTTGGCGATTGCCTGGATGTCATGCGCGCGCTGCCCGCGGAGAGCTTTGCGACGCTCTACCTCGACCCGCCCTTCTTTTCCAACAAGGAATACCACCTGCACAACGGTGAGCGCGGCAGCGTGCACTCCTTCACCGACAACTGGGCGGGCGGTTTACAAGAATATCTCGATTGGCTGGAAGCGCGCCTGATGGAGATGCACCGTTTGCTCCAGCCGGACGGCGCGCTCTTCGTGCATCTCGACTGGCACGCGGTGCACTATGTGAAGGTGCTGCTCGACCGCCTCTTCGGCTACGAGCATTTTCAAAACGAGTTCATCTGGTACTATTCCGGCGGCGGCGCGTCCACCCAGCGCTTCGCGCGCAAGCACGATAATATCCTCTACTACACGAAATCCGCCACGCAGTGGAAGTTCTACGCCGACCGCGTGCGCGTGCCGTACAAATGGACGGAAGGGCAAAAGCGCGCCGACGGCTCGGCGCGGGACTATGCGCGCGGCAAACTACCCGACGACGTGTGGCAGCACCACGCGCTCATGCCCTGGGCGCAGGAGAGCCTGGGCTACCCCACGCAAAAACCCGAGTCGCTGTTAGAGCGCCTGCTACTGGCGACCACCGACGAGGGCGATGCCATCGGCGACTTCTTCTGCGGCGCAGGTACCACGGCGGCAGTCGCGCAGCAACACGGGCGGCGCTGGGTCACGTCCGATATCTCGCGCGTCGCCGTCTGCCTCGCCGCCACCCGCCTGGCCGAACACGTCGCGCCGAGTAGCCAACCCAAACCAACCGCCCGCGCCCGCGCGCTGGCGAAAACGCGTTTTGACGAAATCATGGCGGATGAACACCGCCTCGGCCTCGCCGCGCAGCGGCTGGCGGAATGCCAGGTGGCGCAGTTGGACCTGCAGGGGTTTGCGGTAGAGCGGTTCGAGGAAGACTAGGCCCCTCGCCCAGACTTGGGAGAGGGGTTGGGGTGAGGGCCGCTCCGAGCACAACAGGTAGAAGCAAACCGGGAATTTACTGCAGAGGCGGTGGGTCAACAGCACAGTTTGGAAGGGTTCGAGCGCAGCGA
>DASXVL010000400.1:0-10290 GCA_036504255.1 Armatimonadota bacterium
CATGGAACCAGCGCTTCTCCAGATCCGCCTTAAAGCGGCAGAAGTCCACCCAACTCATGCGCGTATCGGGGGTCTTGCCCGTGGTGAAATCCGGCATCGGCGGATAGACATCGTCCCAGGCGCGGTATGCGGTGTGCCAGCGGGCGTTGAGATCGGATAAGGAGAGTTGCAATGTCTGCTGTAGGTAGGCGCGGAAGACAGGCCGGGTCGATTGTTCATAGCCGGCGATCACGCCTTCCCAGGGACGGTCCAACACCGTCCACTCGCCGCCAGGCTGCATAATATAGTAGCCCTGGAAACCCGGGTGGGTCGCATAGCGGTCATGGATGGCTTTGAACGCGCGGAACCAACCGGCGAGAAAATCGCTATCGGTTTGCGCATATCCGCCGTAGAACTGGTGCCCGGCAATCGGGGTACCATCATAGCTGTATTGCCTGCTGTACTTCAGCCACGCATACTTTTTATGCTGATCGGCATGTTTAAAGCAGACCGTAATGGCGGCCCCGCGATCGGCGGCGGCGTCCATCAGGCGGTCAAGCAGACAAAAATCGAAGACGCCGGGCAACACTTCAAATGCCGCTGGTTCAAGCTCATAGGTGACATACCGCGTCACTTGTGCGGAATGATCGAGGAACGCGCAGAATTGCTGTACCGTCGCGTCCTCGGAGAGCAGGCGGTCCGCACCGTTACTGGTGGCGCAAAAGGTCAGGCGGTTATACGGCGACTGCTTCACGTAGTCACGGTCAAGAATCTTGCCGGTACGCGTGCCGTAGGGGTGGCGAAAATCTGTCTGGCGCCCGAGGGTGTAGTCTTGCGTATCGACGGTCACCCCGGCCCGCTGCACGGTGAGATGCAACCGGTAGGCGTCACGCCCCGCTTCACCGTGCAATTTTAACTGGAGATCACGCGAGGTGCGCTTCGTGTCGACCGTCGTCGTGCCGCTCTCCAGTGCCGTCTCACCGAAATACGGAAGTAATTGCCACGAAACGGTGAGCGGTTGTGGACTCTTGGGGTAGACCCGCACCACCACCGTGAGCGGTTCATGATTCCCATAGACCCCGTTGCTGTGCCGCTCGGGGTTAATGCGCAGGTACCCGAAGGCCGGTACGGCCTGCAGATTCACCGGGGGCAGGGCGGACGCCGCTTGCGTCTTGCCCTCGACCTGGTAGCGCATCGTATCACCGTCCACGACACGGCCCGTCTCGTCAGTAATTTGATAGGTAATCCAGTAATTGCCATCCGCGCCTAACGGAAAGGCGATGCGTTGCTTTTGACTGGCCAGACTCTCGGGATTATAGGTGAGCGTCATCGTTGACTCGTGCAGGGGGCGTCCCTGGAACGCGTCGGCGACGCGGTAGGCGATCTGATAGGCGCCTTGCTGTGTCAAGAGGCTGTCCGCATAGGCATAGGGCTCCTCGTAGGCGACCTTCATGCCCCCGATCTGGATAGCGCCGAGGGCGAATTGCCCGCTACAGGTTTCCGCTTTCTCGCGACGAATCTGCCCCTGAAAGCCAAGAAAGGTGAGGGCGCCATCCGGCTGGCAATTACCGTCGCCTCCCGCGGCATCGGAGATGGCATAGGTCGCGCCCCCAGCCTCGCCGGCGTAGAAATAGTTACTCATCCATGTCGACCACTTCTTGGTACCCGCGTTCAGATGCGGGACGGGAATGGGGCGATAAATGAACTGCTCGCCATTCGCGTCGCTGACAATCGGGCAGAGGTCCGCGCGCGGCACCGCACCGTTATTCGGCGCGGACTCAATGCCTTTCGCCGCAAACAGGATGCGCGTCTGGTCGGCAGATAACGGGAGAGGTTTGGCCAGGAGTAAACGGAACGCCCCTTGCTGGAACGTCTGGTTACCGGCTACCTGGACGGTATTGACGTGCAGGCGATAATTCACCACCAGGCACTCGTCTTGGGCGGCGAGCGTTACCGCATCATCAGGGTTGGCCTCGATACGCCACTGTGACAGCGGCGTGGTCAGTATGGGCGTGACCGCCGAGAAGGCTGCCATACCACATGCCATGCATAATAGTACTGTTAATCCAATACGCAATATCATCCCTCGCTCCTTATATAGGCTTGGTACCGTTTCGGTATCGCTTTTCGGCCAACGCCGATGGTTGGCCATGGCGCACGCGCGGCCGCTTACAGATAGTATCTCTATTTTGACAAACGTTTACCTCACCAGCCAAGGCTATTGTGGACGCATACTGGGGTGAGGCAGAAACGGCCGTGAGATTAGTGAGTCCGGCATAAACAATCGGCGGCTACTCGACGTTCGATCTCGGCAACGCGGTCGTGGCGCGATCGATAAAAGTCGTCGGCAAAATCTCCACGCATCGCCCGGTCACGTTGCCGGAAATTTGGTCGAGCATGAGTCGTGCGGCCGTCCGACCGATGTCGAACAAGGGGACACGCACATTGGATAATATCTCTTCCCGCTGCTTATTAAGCAGTGGGATCGTATCATCAAAACCAATCAAGCTGATGTCAGTAGGGATGCGTATCTCGTGCTGCCGTAAGAGATGGTAAATAATGAGTGCCGACGAGTCGTTCGGTGCCATAATCGCTGTAATGGGATGAATCCGTAGCTCATGTAACAAGGGGACCGCTGTCGCCGAGGCGCAAATGGCCTCAACCGACAATAACTTCGGAAAGTGGTGCGTGTCGAAGGCATATCTCCAGAGGTCAACGCCTATATCGGCGCCGTATAAATGCTCTTCGGGTACTAAGCCGCGCTCTTTGCAGGCTTGGACATACCCCAGATAGTGTTCTTCAATAGGACGCACTACCTGATCGAAACCATCACGCTGATGAAGATACGCGATATGTCGATGCCCCAAATCCAACAGATAGCCCAATGCGGCGCGGGCGCCCGCAGTTTTATCCGCGCGCACCGACGAGCACCCGGCAAGTTCGTCCATCAGGAAGACGACCGGGCGCTCGGCAAATCCCGAGGATTCACGCAGCGTATTCAACATCGGCTGGAAGCGTTGCGACTTCGTGCTCACAAAGATGCCATCAACGTCGCCGCGGAATAAACTGGGCGGCATTTCATCCGTCGCGCTATGGGTGGTCTCGATGGTGAGTAAACCGAACCCTTCTTCGGTGAGCACTTCCATGAGGCCATTCAAGATGGTATTGAAATACCAGGCGTAATTGAATCCCTCTGGAAAGATGAGCGCGATGAGGTGATTGAGCGATTTCTTGCCATGACCGCGCAAGGACAAGCGTCGCGCGGCATGAAACAATGCGGGGTTATATCCCATCGCATCAGCGGCTGCCCTGACGCGTGCACTGGTGGCTTTGCTACAGTGCGTTGGCGGATCGCGCAGCACACGAGACACCGTCGCCACTGACACGTTACATGCGGTCGCAATATCCTGCAAGGTTACGCCACCTGTTGCCATTTGCTTGTACATTGTGCTGTCGTGCTTTCTGACGTGCTTTTGAAAAGACCGGGAACAAGATTGTCCCCATTATCGCGATGATGGCGATAACTGCTCGCCGTTCGCTAAGCGTAAAGCCCTTAGCGAGGCGTTGAGATTGAGTGGTCGATTTCATTCACAACATTGTTATCCCACACTGTGAAATTGGAAACATTGAGCTTTTGGCAAACGTTTACCTTGAAAAGGATTATACTCCGCTTTTACCGCTTGTCAAGTAGGGTGTCACCCTAAAATTGTGCGCCGACAAATTCGCACCGACGCGTTGAACTCATGCAGTATTACCGAGCGATTTTGCCCAACAACGACGGGGTCCGTCAGGACATTGTCGCTTCACAAGGACGTCATGCCGATCACTCCAGGTATGCTCAAATATTTCCCTGCCTCTTCCGAATAGGCAATGCGACCCGCTATTGGTATGAGGTGGTGCCGATCGATGTCCCGGAAGGAATCTTCGACCGCACCTGGGGCTGGAGGGGGCGACGCCGTTGGATATCTTTCGCCGAAATTACCGTCTGCATGCCGCCGTGCGGATGCTGCTCGAACCGACCCATGGCAGGGAAGAACGGAATACAACGTGGCGACCCACTACAGCGAACGCCTTGACAAGCACAATGGATTTGGTGTACTAACCGCCATTATGCCGCCCGAAGAGCACGGCGGTGAAGGAGGAAAACTGATGAGCCTGACACCTGCCCCCACGCCGGGGGATACCAGCTGGTTCACGCAAGATCGTTTTGGCATGTTCATCCATTGGGGGCTCTATGCCCTGGCGGCCCGCCACGAGTGGGTGAAGAAAAACGAAGAGATGCCCGACGACGTCTATGAGAAATACTTCCGGCATTTCGACCCGGACCTCTACGACCCGACGCTGTGGGCGCAGGCCGCGGCGAACGCCGGCATGAAGTATTTCGTCATTACCACCAAGCACCATGAAGGCTTCACGCTGTGGGACTCCAAATATACTGACTACAAGGCGACGAATACCCCCGCCGGGCGCGACTTGCTCCACCCGATGGTCGATGCCTTCCGTGCGGAGAACATGAAAGTCGGTTTCTACCATTCGCTCATCGACTGGCATCATCCGCAATTCCTTCTCGATGAATGTCACCCACAGCGCAATTCTCCCGAGAAGGACGCGCTGAACGCGTCGCGCAATCAGCAGGAGTACGCCGATTACCTGCATCACCAGGTGCGCGAACTGCTCACCGAGTTCGGCAAAATCGATGTCATGTGGTTCGACTTCAGCTATCCCGGCGAAAACGGTAAAGGGCATGAGGATTGGCGCAGCGAGGAACTGCTGAAGATGATCCGTGAGTTGCAGCCGCATATCATCCTCAACGACCGTCTCGATCTGCCGTATGGCTGGGACATCAAAACGCCCGAGCAATTTCAGCCGCGCGCCTGGGTGACGATGTATGGCAAGCCGGTGGTGTGGGAAGCATGCCAGACCTTCTCCGGCTCCTGGGGCTATCACCGCGAGCAATCAAGTTGGAAGAGCCTGGAGCAACTGCTCCAGATGCTTATCGACAGTGTGAGCAAGGGCGGCAACCTGCTGCTCAATGTCGGCCCGACCGGCCGTGGGGAATTCGACGTGCGCGCCCTCGACCGCCTGCAGGGAATGGGCGAATGGATGAAGCGGCACAGCCGCAGCATTTACGGCTGTACGCAAGCGCCCGCCGAGTTTATCGCGCCGCAAGATTGTCGCCTCACCTACAACCCGACGACCAACCGCCTTTACGTGCACATCTTCGCCTGGCCGTTCAAGCACCTTCACCTCGACGGCTGCCTGGCGGAACGCGTGGAATACGCGCAACTGCTCAACGATGCGTCCGAGGTGCAATTCAAACGCTGGTCGGAATGGCAAGAGGCCAGGGATGAGAGCAACACCGAAAACACGCTGACGCTGGAACTCCCCATCCAGAAGCCGAACGTGACGATTCCGGTGATCGAGCTGTTTTTGAAATAGCAGCGCGTACAGGCTAGTAGATCATCCAGGTGAATTGTCTTCAAGGCTGGGATAGAGTCGTGAGAGCTTGCTTCGGGCATCTTCACAGGTGAAGCGCCAGGTGATGGTGGCCTTGGCCGCATTCCGGTCTTCCTGCCAACGGGCGAGTTCGTGTGCGAGCAGTTGGGGCGTTGCGATGCGCCGGTCGAGACATTGCCGACTCATGACACTGTTTTCGCTCTCGGCCATATTGAGCCAACTCGCGTGCTTCGGGGTGTAATGCCATTCGAGTTTTTGGGCAATGCGTCGCGCTTCTGCCGGCGGAAAGGCTTCATAGAGACAGGCGGCCCGATGGGTATTGAGGTTATCGACGACCAGCCGAATGACGTCGGCGTGCGGGTACATATCATCCACCAGGAGCTTGAGGAGGTGGGCGAAGTTTTTGGCCGTCCGGCGCTCGCGTACGACCACCCGGCGCGTCCCCGCTTCCGGTTGGGCGATCATGAAGAGGCAGCACGTCCCCTCGCGCACATATTCATGGTCGATCCGGGCGGGGTGACCGGGCGCAGCCGGGTGTGCGGGGTGGACGTCCCCGAGTAATTGGTAGGGCACTTCATCGACACAGACGCGGGGCCGATGGGGATCCGGCGTCTCGGCGTAGAGCAGGAGGATGTCCTCCATGGCGCAGACGAAAGCCGCTCCTATCGTGGGGAAACACCAGTGGCTTTGCTGCCAGGGCTTGAGCGCATTTTTTTAGCGTGCCGCGTACCGTCTCGGGCACAATATGGTCGACCACATTGAGGGTGACCAGACGGTCGGCCAGCAGTTTGAGGGTCCAGGTCGTATAGCCTTCCGGCGGGCTGCTACAGGCGAGTGCGATGAGGATACGCGTCGCCAGGGGCATCCGCTTGGCTGCCCCTGTGGCCACCGAATTTTCCGGACGTTTACGCGCCCAGGCGCAGTCACTGATCGGCGAAGATGACCAGCAGGCCGAACATCAGGTGGGCGTGCACTTTGCGATGACCACGGACCCGCACCTGCTGGCCGCCGAATTCGTCTTTCAACCGCGCGTTGAAGCGCTCGACCACCGTGCGCCCTTTGTAGTGTTCGGCGCGATCGGGAGCCAGTTCCGGCGCCCGCTTCTGCCCGCGCCGTCTCACGTGGTCAATGATCGCCATGTGGCCCGCGGCCTCCGCCGCCTGCCGAATCGCCGCCGCATCGTAGCCGCGATCCATCAACTCATGCGGTGTGGTGACGCGCCGGTCGGAGAGCTTCATCAACGAAATTGCCACTTGGCTGTCGTGCACCGAGGCCGCCGTTGAAACAATGGTGTTGGTGAGTCCTGGCGGTGATCTGATCAGGAATAACTTACCGGCAAACGATATTCGCCGAGTCGTTGAATTATGCGGAACTGCCCCTCAATTCCATTTTCTGTTATGGGCCTCGCATTTAGACCAGTTTCGTTGTATCACTGACTGGCCGCCGAATGTGAGCCTGGCACAGCGGGTCGCGCAACAGGTTGATCTGACACGGATCTATGCAGATCAGATGCATGAGATACCATGCCATACCTTATAGGTGATACCCGAGGAAGACATAGCATTGCCCGATTCCCTGCCTGGTATTCATCGCGTGCTTGTGTGAAAGTCATCCTGGAGTGACACGAGTTCGGTCAGTAGAAATATGGCGGTGCGTAAACTGGTCGGTACCTTACTCGCTGCGCAGCCCACCGTTGCTGTCCATATCGTCACGAGCGTACAACCGTTGTTCTAGCAATACCCCTGACCGAAGTTACCAACAATATCGGTCAGGGGTATTGTTTTGTCTGGCTGTGAATATATGTTCGGTAGTTGTCGATCATGTCGTCGGCCAGAGAAAAACTCACGAAACAAAGCCAATTTTTGACGTGGATCGCCGTACCCAAGCTATAGTAGGCACACTTTGGGGACAATCCTTGGGGACATTTTGGGGGACACTTGCCTCAGAAAATGGCAAAAACAGGGTGGAAGAGACGCTACGAAACGCGGGGTTGCGCACACCAAACGAGAGGAAAATGGAGCCTCCTGTCGGATTCGAACCGACGACCTGCTGATTACAAGTCAGCTGCTCTGGCCAGCTGAGCTAAGGAGGCTCACACCCAGACATTAGCATGTTTGCGGCATATTGGTCAAGGTAAAACGCGCCGAGCGATGTCGGTTACAGGCCACGAATGCGTCCGGCGTAGCGCGCTTCGACGGCTTTATTATGCTCATCGCCACCGGTGACGTTGGCGCTGCGCAGGACGGGCGGGTCGATGCCGCGGGCGTGTAAATCTTCGATCGTTTGCGCGATGATCGATTGGATGATGAAGGCGCCGGTGACACCGGAGGTGGGGCAGACGAGGCCGGGTACGCCGGGAATCTCCAGGGTGGCATCGCCATACACCCCGCAGTTGTCGATGACGACATCCGCGATTTCATAGAGGCGTTTCCCACTCGGGTGTCGCGACGTTTCTTGCGTGGTATGCGCCATGTTCGTGAGGGCGATCGTACGAATGCCGCGTTCGCGGGCCAGGAGCGCCATCTCGATCGGCAAGGGGTTGCGCCCCGAGTTGGAAATGATAACAATCACGCCGTGGGGTTTCACCGGGTAGCGCTCCAGCAACACTTGCGCGTAGCCGGGCAGGCGCTCAGCTTTCCCGAACGTCGGGTCGTAAATGATGTCAACCGGCACCAGGCCACCCGCACGATGGTAGGCTTCGGCAGCCGGGAGCAGTGAATGGCCACTGCCGAGGATATAGACAATTTCTCCGGCGGCAATGACATCGGCGAGTATCGCGGCGGCCTGGTGGATGGCGCCCTGTTGCGTGGCGCCGATCTTGGCTAACACGTTGAGAACTTCGTGCTGGTACGCGCGTGCGGCTTCCATGGGTGGGGTCTCCTTGGTGAGTTTGCGGTAGGACCAGTATACCATAGCCATTGCGCGCCGACGAGAACCCGAGGCGTTTTCGCGTCGGGTTCTCGTGCTGGCTGGTTACGCCATTGTGCGTTATGCGGCTTTCGGCAGCGAACTGCTGCCGCCCTGCCCCTGGTTGCGTGAGGCATTGGTCGCGTGCCGATGCATGAGATCGCTGTTTTGTACGGCCACGGTGCCATGCGCGGTCTGGACGAGGGTAATGGTCGGCTGAATGGACTCAATTGTGCCGTCGAGATTATCCGCCACCAGGCGATCACCTGGCACAAAGACGGCCCGTAGTTCCCGCCCGGCCAGCGTATCGGCCGCGTATTCTCGACCACCGAGCCCAAAGGCAATGGACCCCGCCAGGGCCATGCCACCCAGAATCACGGCAAACGCAGTGGTCAGGAAGGGGAAGGAGAGTCCGAGGGTGTCCAGCGCGATGGCGAAGGTGAAAAAGAGCACCGCGCCCTGTACCACGCCGCCGAGGATGCTCGCGTAACTAATGCCCGCCGTACTGGCCGAGGCCGTGGTGAGGCGTCCCAGAAAACTTCCCGCCCAGGCTCCAACGACGAGGACAAGCAACGCCACGAAGATACGTGGCAAGTAGAGGATGACGGATGCCATGAGCGTCGTCAGCGCCACGATGCCGAGGACGCTGACCGCCGCATTGATGGCGATCAGAAAGACAAACCAGTATACGACGATGCCCAGGATTGTCGACGGACTGGTTTTAATCTCCGCGCGATCGAGGGCGCTGTTGATACCCGCGCGTTCGGTGACGGTGTTAAAGTGTACCGCACGTAAGCCCTTGGTGACTAACGCCTGGATGACCTTTCCTACCCCCCAACCGATGAGGAGGATAATAATGGCCCCTAATAAGCTCGGTATCGCACTGATTATACGTCCCATACCGGTGGCGAGGGCGCCGATGAACGCGCCAAACCAGATTGATGGACCTCCAGCTGGCATGATGTGCACCTCCTTGGTAGTGTCTATGTCCAGTGTTCCCCGCCGTGATCCATGTTGGGCAACGCGTTGTTCATTCCCTTCACTGCTGTTTGACCTTATCAACACGGGGGGCTACGTCACAAAGAGGTGTCCCCATGCTGAGCAGTAGTTGTGATGTGGTCCCCGCAGCCTGCATGTCAGGCGGACCGTTTGTCCCCAGGCCTGCCGGGTAGTATAATAGAGTGCCGCTAGGCGCGAGAGGAGCTCACGAGCGAATATGCCCATCATGCGTTATCTCACAATCGGTATCCTGGTGGGGATGATCAGCGTGCTCGTGCTCGGCTGCGCGGGCCGGAAGCACGTGTCCGTTCCCACCGAGCCCGACAAGCCTAAGGCTCCCGGCGTGAATCCGACCTCACTGCAGGATAAATTCACGTTTTCCGATTATACCTTTGAAGTGCCGTTAGCGGCAGGGCGCAGCTGGTCCGCCGAAGTGAAGTCCGGGAAGGCTGTGCGCGTGGGCGAGAAGCAAGTATTGACGCTCATCGGCGTGGTCTGTCACCTGCGTGAGCAGGGTAAAGAGAAACTGACGGTGAATGCTGATAAAGCCACCGCGGTGCTCATCGGCAAAACACTACGGACCGAAATGTCCGGGCATGTGCTGGCTACCGAATTGACACACCAACAACGACTGCAGGCGGTGACCATGCGCTGGACCTCAACGGAAAATCGCATGCACGCCCAGTACTTTTATTGGGCCGGCCAAGGTGTGGATTTGAGCGCCGACCAAGGATCATTCTCCACCGATCTTACCGAGGCTACGTTTCGTGGACACGTGCGCATGGCGACCGTGGGACCCCCTGCGCCACATTAAGAAATTGTATTAAAGTATCTGGCCAGAGTTCGCGCCGAGATTTTCCCGCCTGCCCGTGGCGAAATTTCCGCGAGTGTATGAGGACATACATGCCAGGAAATTCGCCACGGGCAGGCGGGAAAAGATCAAGTGAG
>DASXVL010000401.1:0-1648 GCA_036504255.1 Armatimonadota bacterium
GACGATGGTGTCGCGGTCGATGCCCTGCTGCTTGAGCTCGTTCATGATGCTGCCGACGTAGCGGTCCACCCTCGACACCATGGCTGCATAGGCGGTTCGGATATCGGGCTGGGCCTTGAGGCGTCCGCTCGGCTGGCTCCATGGCTTGCCCATCGGAAACTTGCCACGATACTCGGCCAGCGAATCTTCGGGCACCTGCGGCTCAAAGTGCGGCATGGTGGGCGAATGATAGAGGAAGAAAGGCGTATTCTTTTTGCGGCGGATAAAGTCCACGGCGCGGCTGGCAATCACGTCGTTGGCATACGTGACGCGCGCGCCATCCACATTACCTTCCAGCGGAAACTCTTTCGCGTTGTCGTAGAGGAAGCGCGGATACTGAAAATGCGCATGCGCCTGGTGGAGCGTACCGAAGAACTCATCGAAGCCATGTTTCCACGGTACGCCTTCGGTACCGATATCGCCTAGCCCCCACTTGCCGAAGAGTCCCGTCGTGTAACCGGCGGATTTCAGCACCTCGGCAATCGTGGTCTCTCCCGCGAGCAGCGGCACGCCGCCCGGATTGCTACGTATCGGCGTGTGGCCCGTGTGCTGGCCTGTCATCAGTGTAGAGCGTGACGGCGCACAGACGGTACATCCGGCGTAAGAGGTCCGGAACAGCATCCCCTCCGCCGCAAGGCGATCGAGATTAGGTGTGCGGATGTACTTCTGGCCGTAGCACCCCAGGTCGCCGGGCCCCATGTCATCCGCCATGATCCATACGATATTAGGCCGCCGGTGCGTCTGGGCGGAAAGAAATGCGGGCGCGGCGGCCAGGCTTGGAATAAAGGTTCGACGATTCATGACTTAGAAAGCATACTTCAATGCGAACTGAATGCGCCGGGGATCTTCGGCAGTGGTGATCTTGCCGGCATTCGGAGTGCCCACGCCCGTGTTCGGCGAACCGAAGTTGGCGTGATTGAAAAGATTGAAGGATTCAAACCGGAACTGCAGGTAGTGTCCTTCCCAGGGCATGTTGAAGCGGCGCGAAACCATGAGGTCCACGTTCTCGCGGCCGGGCGCGTAAATGAGATTACGACCGGCATTGGAGACAACGCCAGGCGCGGACGGGACCACAAACGACGTATTGAACCAGCGGTCGATCGTGCGCTGGCCGGATGGCAGGTTGGGGTTTGACACCCAGTCGCCACGAACGGCACCGCCCAGGTTCTGGTTGTCTACGTTGATGGTATGGCCGATGGCAAGACCGGAGTATTTAGAATAGATGCCGCCGAGTTGCCAGCCACCAAAGATTGCCGCCGCCGGACCAGACGTCACGAGGCTGCGGCCCCTGCCGAAAGGCAGTTCGTAAACTGCATTCAACACAAATGCTCTACGGCGGTCCAGGTTCGAGTTGGCACGCTCGCGCGACATATCCCACGAAGTGACGCTACCGCTGCCTCCGTCCAGCAGATCCTCATTGCCCTGATCAATGTTGTGCGCCCAGGTAAATGAGCTCAGGAACGTGAGCCCTTTGGAAAAGCGCTTCTCAACCTTGGCCGTGAGCGCGTTGTAATTGGAATTCAGGCTGTTCTCGTGTAAGGTGATGTTGCCGAACTGGGGCCGGAACGCGCGCTGGTTTGCGACCACTGTGGCGCTGGGCGTTTGCGGC
>DASXVL010000402.1:0-3127 GCA_036504255.1 Armatimonadota bacterium
TTTTTTGTAGGTCTCTCAGTTCTTTTAGGATCGTAATTGCTTCAGGATCGCTCGCAGCTTCCCAAGAATCACCGAGCCAGTGAACGTATTGCTCGATTAAGCTTTCAGGACTGCGGCCCTCGGCCCAACGATCATCTTCGAATAACTCTGGATGCGGTTGCACTCCCATCAATGCAACAATACGAGCAAAGAGCTGGTCGCTTATAGGTAAATAGGTATCTTTGTGTTGTTTTACCCATTCAATCACAGAAGTACTATCAACGTTATCAGATTCAACCTGTTCAGCCAGCGCAGTAAATCGTTCAAACCCTCCTCCGGAAGGCCAACGAAGATACGTACGGGCATTTTCGCGAAGTTCTGATACAATTTCCTGCCTAATCTCTGGCGGTAGTGCTCCAAATGTTAGACTTCTACTTGTAAGACGTTCTGCCTGTTCTCCTTCGCTCTCAGGCAATTTATCTTGGTTAAGACCCCTTTCTTCTGGAGGAATATATCCCTCTGCTTCTCCCATCATCAGACTCCTTTCAATGAAGTATTAAATAGTAAATATAATATATATTATTTGTATAATACTATCAATTGCTTGTCAATGCCATAGATGAGCGTTATGTGGGAGATCACGCTACTATCATTTGGATGTCTTGATTAGCCGCACTTTATTTTTTCATTTCGAAACAAATTTTGAAAATACATATTTTGTTTCTCTGGATCGGTAATCTTCTATTTAGACGAAGCGAAAGGGGTGCTAAAAATGAAAGCGAGCACAGTGAGCATCATCCTGATAGGTCTGGTGTTGGGGATCGCGACGCTGGTCTGGGTGAGCACGACACCCCCACAACCCCACGGTCAAGTCAGCGAGGTGATCTTCTGTCTCGATCGTTCCGGAAGCGCACGGAACTTGCTGCCGTCCTATGTCATGTCGACGGCACGTACCATGTCCCTGCTCGATGAGCGCAAGGCTCGGGTCACCTGCTACCGTCTTGACCGTGGGTGTGCAGAATTTTATGCCGGAGCTCCGCTGCACAGCCGTGAGGCCACCACTGAAATGCTCGTGAAGTATTTGCATGATTTGCCGGCAGAGAATACCTGTCCGGCATATTTTTGGCGTGAAATGGCTCGGCGATATGGCAAGACCACGCGACCGGCGATCATCCTCTGCTATACGGATGGCGACAATGATGATGCGAGCCCGGAAGCGCTACGCACCATGCGACAAGCTGTCGGTATCCTCGGGGGCAATCCGAATATACAGGTGGTCATCGTTGGGCCACTGCCTGAGAATCGGGCTGGGCTACGTACGGTATTTTCTCCCCTGGGAGAACGATTTAGCATCATCAGTCTTGAACAGTCAGCGATGCACGCGCTTGATACCATTTACCGGTAAGAACAGGAGCGATCGACCATGCAGGTACACAACAATCAGAACGATCATCAATTCGCACCGACGAACGGGAAACTGCATCCCGAGATGCCTGTGGTGCTTTCACACAACACCGCAGAGGATGGCACGGCAGTCACTTCGCGTCCGACGATGCGTGACTTGGTGGACCGGATCCCACGCAATCGGGACCGGTATGGCAATCGCCTTCGCTGGTCATATTATTATGGCATTCCCCTCGTGGATGACCAACCGCTGGCACAGACACCCCTGGCGGAACTCGTCCGGCAGGTAACGGAAGTTGCACCGACCTTTGCGGCAGCCTTTCATCACTTCTATGACCATCGACTTCTCCCGACACGCCAGCGCGCGCAAGCGATACGGAGCGAGGAAGAGCAATGGCTCATACGGTATAACGCTGAGTCTGCGGAAGCGAACACGCAAATCGATAAGGTGAAAGCGGGTATTGCGCAGGAGTATGCGCCGAAACTGCAGTCCCTGCAGGAGAAGCGTGGCGGTATCTCCGAGGTGCTGGATGAAGCGCATCTGGCGGCAACCAAGACGCTGGCTGCTGCGGGAACGACCTATCATCTCGAACACCCAGATCAGGACATCGCCGCCGTGCGTCACCATCACGAAGCGCGTATCGCGGCACGAGAAGGTTTGCCCTGGACGCCAACTGATGTGGATGCCGTCTTCCCAAAAGTGATGGAGTGGCTGTTGGAGTGTATCGTCGGCGCGGTGGTTGGCATTTCAGTCGGCATCATGGCGCGCTGGATCTATCCCGACGCATTATTGCAAACCCCCGTCCTGTTCGTAGCCTGTGTGGTGTTCGGCATGGCCGCCGCCATGGGAGCCGGGAAAGCCATCATCCTCTTCTTTAAGCATGCCAGCGAATTGTGCTATTTGCGCGTGTCGCTCGGCAAGCGGGTCGCGATGCTGACCGCCGCCTGTGGATACACCGCAACGGTGCTTGGTGTGGATGCCTGTGTCGAGCAGAATGGCTTACTGGCCGTTATGCGAACCCAGGCAATGGTTGAAGGATTAGCGGGAAAAGGACCCGGGACGGCATCTGGCATCAACAGCCTGGCCTTCTTTTTATCGGCCGTGCTGCTCACCATTGGGTATGTCGGCTATCATGCCTGGGTGGGCATTCTGCGTGGACGCCGTGATATCGTCATCAACGAGATTCGTCTGAAAGGATTGCCACAACCCGGTGGGTGGGAATCCGATGCGATGATCGCGGCGATGGACGCGGTCTCGGCGGTCACCGTGCAGCAGTACCGATTAGCACAAATCGATGGGCAAATCACCGCGATAAACACACAGCTGCAGCAAGAACAAGCTGAATATGAGTCTCGCCGACGACCAATCATGGAACAACTCTCCGATGTGGCGACCAAGCGCATCCAGGATGCACTCGATGATCTGCAGGGCGCGATGGAGCAGTTCGAGCGGTTGCTGATGACGGCGCTGGCGCTCACCGATGGCTTGGAAGTGACATCCGGGGAGACGCCGGTTCACCGTTTACGCAAGCAACAACGCCAACCAAATTTCTGGCAAACGATCAAGCGGTGGCTGGCCAGATAAGCGATCTGCACAGACGATGATCTCGCATCTTGTGGATCCTCCGTGTCGGTATCACACAGGATGCTCCTCTGGCCTGTGCGACGCAGTCACTTATATTACTACCGTACTTCACGATTTACATTCGCCACTCGAGCGTAAGCGCCGATAGAACGCTATTTT
>DASXVL010000403.1:0-3607 GCA_036504255.1 Armatimonadota bacterium
CCGCGGTGGTAGCTCTGGGGGGGCGTGGGGGACGCGGCAATTCCCATTACGCCACACCGACACGGCAGGTCCCCCGTTTTGCCGAAAAAGGCGAGCCGGGCGAAGGGCGCGAGCTGCGGTTGGAATTGAAGCTGCTGGCGGATGTCGGCCTCATCGGCCTGCCCAACGCCGGCAAATCCACCCTGCTCTCCCGCGTGTCCGCCGCCACGCCGAAGATCGCCGATTATCCGTTCACGACGTTAGAACCGCAATTGGGCGTGGTGGGTATCGATGACCACAGCTTCGTGATGGCCGACTTGCCGGGATTGATCGAAGGTGCCTCAACGGGGCGTGGCAAAGGCATTGACTTCCTGCGTCATGCCGAGCGCAGCCGTGTGCTGCTGCACGTGGTAGATGTCTCCGGTGGCTTCAGCGGGGAGATCGAACCGTGGGAGGCCTTCGAGACCATCAACCGGGAGATCGCCCTCTACGGCACCGGGCTGGAGCGCCTGCCCATGCTGGTGGCGCTGAACAAGGTGGACGTGCCCACGTCGGAAATCCTGCTTCCCGACATGGTGCAGAATCTGGAACGCGCCGGCTACCGGTACTTCCCCATCTCCGCGGTGACCGGACAAGGCATCGACCAATTGCTGCGCGCCATCGATGCCATCCTCACCGCCCAGGACGCAGCGGTCGAAACCACGGAACGCGAGGCGCCCACCCGAATGATCGTTCCGCGCGTACGCCGGGAGATGGAGATCCAACTGATCGACGAGGGGCTGTGGGAAATCACCGGCTCCGGCGTGGAGCGCCTGCTGGCGATGACCGACATGGCCAGCGAAGAAGGCGTAGAGCGCCTGCAACGCACGCTGGATCGCATGGGCGTCTTCCAGGCGCTGCGCGAACGCGGCGTGAAGGAAGGCGACAAAGTGCGCATCCGGGGCATCGAGCTGGAGTTTTCGGATTAGGAATTGGGCGTTGGGATTTAGGGGGAAAGGGCAAATTCTCTGGATGGACAGCATGACAAAGATAGGGATATCTACAGGCATAACAGTGCGTCACGACTGAATGCCTCCCCATAGCGGATACTTCGCCGCCGGCGAGACGCCGGCACTCTCAGAAAATAAAAAACGGGACCGGCAGATACCGCCGGCCCCGTTTGAGTTTTTATCGTAACGATCCTATCCATCCTGATATTTTTGCTCTTTCCCTAAATCCCAATTCCTAATTCCTAACCCCTATTTCGCATACTCCGTCTGCCGCGTTTCGCGGATGACGGTCACCTTGATCTGCCCCGGATACTGCATGTGCTCCTCGATCTCGTGGGCGACCTCTTTGGCGATGAGATAAGCGCCATCGTCGTCAACCTGCTCGGGCTTGACCATGATGCGAATTTCGCGGCCGGCCTGGATGGCGAAGCAGCGCTCCACACCGCTATGCGACGTGGCAATCTCTTCCAGCTTCTGCAGGCGCTTGATGTAATTTTCAATGGACTCGCGACGAGCGCCGGGGCGCGCGGCGGAAATGGCGTCCGCGGCCTGTACGAGCACCGCTTCCACGGTCTCCGGATGCGGATCGCCGTGGTGCGCGGCAATGGCGTGCACCACTTCGGGCTTCTCATGGCAACGACGGGCCATTTCGGCGGAGAGTTGATGGTGGGCGCCTTCGTTCTCGCTCTCCGCGGCTTTGCCGATGTCATGCAGCAGGGCGGCGCGTTTGGCGATGTCCACATTGGTGCCCAGTTCTTCCGCCATCATGCGTGCCAGATGGCACACCTCAAGGGAATGGTCGAGCACGTTCTGGCCAAAGCTGGTGCGATAGCGCAGGCGGCCGAGCATGCGCACCAGATCGGGGTGCAGCCCGGACACACTGGCGCTCATCACCGCGCGCTCGCCCGCCAGCTTCACCTGGCGATCCACCTCGGCCTGGGCGCGGACGACCGACTCCTCGATGCGTGTCGGATGGATGCGCCCATCCTCGATGAGGCTCTCCAGCGCCAGGCGCGCCACTTCGCGGCGTACCGGGTCGAAACCGGAGATCACCACCGCTTCCGGAGTATCGTCGATGATCAGGTCCACCCCGGTGAGCGTTTCGAAGGTGCGGATATTGCGCCCTTCACGACCGATGATGCGCCCCTTCAACTCGTCGCTGGTGATGGGCACCACGGATACGGTGCTCTCCGTCACCTGTTCGACGCAGACGCGCTGCACGGCGTTGGTAATCACTCGGCGGGCTTCCGTTTCGGCGCGATCCACGGCCTCTTCTTCGATCGTGCGCGCCACGCGCGCCGATTCCAACTTGGCGTGTTCGCGCACCTGCTCCAACAGTTCCGCCTTGGCCTGTTCAAAGGTCATACCACTGACGCGCTGCAGTTCGTCCTGCCGGCGCTCGACCAGCGCATCCGCATCCTTCAACCGCGCTTCCGCGGCACGCTCCTTGTGGGTCAGCTCCTGCTCGCGGCGTTCGATGGACTCCAGTTTGCGATCCAGCGTTTCATCCTTCTGGGTAATCCGCCGTTCCAGGCGCTGAAGCTCCGCACGAGCTTCTCGATGCTCCTTCTCGACTTCCGCCCGAACTTTCAGCAATTCGTCCGCAACGCGAAATTGCGCCTGCTGGCGCTCCGTATCCAAATCTTTCTGGGCTAATTCGCGCTGACGTTCCGCTTCGTGTCGGGCGTCCTTGGCGGTTTGTAATTGCCGCACAAGGAAATATGCTACAACGCTGCCGCCGGCCAGCAGGCCGATTACTAAGGCAACGATCCCGATAAGGGTGTTAATGGGATGTTCCTCCTCCCTATCACTGACGCATGCCGGGCTGGCAGCACACGATCTTCAAGGCAACTCCAGCCAGTCACCCTCCACGGTAAGACGATCGTTGAGACCGGCACAAACCCGGCCGATCACATCGAAGGAGAATCCTCGGCGCTGCAGCAACCGTCGCACACGCAACAACTCTGTCCGCTCCGGGGGAGCCGTCGGCCCGTGCAGTGCCCGTTGCGCCACCTGCCAGGCGGAACGAAACTCGTCTTCCGCGGTGATACCCGTCTGTATAGCATTTTCCGCGTCTGTACGGGCAATTCCTTTTGTCAATAACTCTTGACGCAATCGCGCGGGACCGCGCCCGGGTCGCGAGGTCACCCAGGCCTGCGCAAATTCCTGATCGTCCAGCAGGCGCAAGCGTGTCAACGTGGCGACGGTTTGCTCAATAATCCTCGTGGAAAAATCTTTACGCGTCAAACGTTGGCGCAACTCCACCGTACTCCGCTGCCGGTATCCCAGCAGCCGCAGCGCGTACTGCATGGCGCGCTCATCCTCGGCAATATGGTGTTGTGCATCGTGACGCGTCATGTTATTCCTGTAGAGGATACCCGTATCGATGAGCGATAAATCAGGCTGGGGCCTGCCGGGGCGGGCGTGACCAGCAGAGGAGAAGAGGGGAAACGGGGACAGGGAGACGGCTTGATCAGCGACTGCCGGCAGCCGGCGGTCACTGATCAAGGCCGAACACGCGAACGCTCCTACCGGTGGTGGCAGTGGTGATGCCGTTTGGTGGCCAGCGTTTTAACAATGAGCAGGATGAGCATGGCGACTGAACCGCAAATGAGCATGCCGCGATTCACATCCACCGC
>DASXVL010000404.1:0-4538 GCA_036504255.1 Armatimonadota bacterium
GGCGCCGTGCGGACCGGTCAGGGTGACGGACCGCGCATCACAGGTGCCCTTTGCGGCGGAGAAGGGGTAGGTCAGCAATTCGTCCGTCCATGCCTGGTTGAGGTAGTCCCGCAGCACGAACTTCGACTCCCCGGCCCGCGCACTGATCGGGATCACGGTCATGGCGATCATGACCAGTATGGGGAGCACTCTCCACGTTTTCATGTTTCGGTTCCTTCGTAAGTGTTACTCTCGTTCGCTGAATGATTCTGCAATGCCTCGGTGTCATCGGGTGCTTCGGCGGTGGCACCCCAGTGTTTCCTCGGTCTCCCTCTCGACGCAGCAAGAGTTTGAGAGGGAGACCGAGAGGGCGCATGATTTAATAGCCCCCAATTTCCACCGTCGTCTCGGTCGGCCAGCTTTTACTGATGCTGCCGACGGTGACGGTGGTGGCCTGGTCGGCCAGGATGTAGTCCGCCGTGTTGGGTTTGCTGCGAGTGATCAGATACCGGGCGTCGGTGGATAAGCCGGTGATGGTGATGGATGTGTGCGCGGGATTATCCACCACCGTCCAGATTTCGTCGCCAACGGTCACTTGAATCGCCACGGCTTGCCCATCGTCATAGAGCACGGAGATATTGCTCGCGGCCTGGGTCGGCGTCAGTTCGGGACCGTGGGGCAGCAGCACGCTGTCGGCCCACACGGATTGGCCGGCGGTGAAGCTGAGCTGCCGTTTCTGGTACATCACATACGCCGGGAAGGGGGGATTGGCCGGTGGATTGGTTTGCGGATACGAGGCTTCCAGCCATTCCGCCACTTCCGAGCCGGTGCGCGGCACGAAGTAGAGCAACAGCGACTGCTGCGGGTTTTTATACTTCCAGTTATTCAAGCTCCACGGTTCGCGGGTGTAGAGGTCGAACCAGTTATCACCGTGGTCGGGGTGCACGTCGCGGGCATGCCAGACGTTACCTAGCGCCGCCGTCACGGCGGTGGAGGCGGTGGCATGGTCACGCACCAGGGCAAAGCGGTCCTTCACAAAGAAGAAGCGCCGCTCGTGGGCGATGTCCCACCCGGCGAAGTCACTATAGCCAATCCACGCCACGGTTGCCTTGCGGTAATCGACAAAGTGGTTGACGTACGTGCGATGGGGCAGCGTACCCGCCACTCCGCCGGCATAGCGCCGGAGGACCGGCGTGTCGTGGTCAATGTCATCATCGTCCGCGTAGCTACCATCGGAGTAGATGAGCGCGCCTTTATTGGTAATGCCCAGGATGGCCGTGCCCTCCTGATGCCCGTGCCCGTAGGGGTTCACGCACAGGTTCACGCCCATAGTGAAGGAATCGGGATTGTTGCCGCTCTTCAACAACAACTTGTCCGGCACGATCTCGTTGGTGAATTCAAACATCCGCGGCGGCGTCCCGTAGCGCATGTTATACACGTTGACTTGCACGCCCTGACGCGTGGTGACGGCGGAGTGCTCCTTGCTGAGGGTGTAGGTTTTGAACCACAGGTCCCAGGTGTCGCGCCACGCGTTGTTGATGATCAATTTCCCGTCCGGGTAGTAGTCGTAAGTATTTACCGACGAGCGGACGGAGAAGGTTTCAAAGGGATCGACAGTGCGCGAAAACTCCATGTAATAGGTCGCGCCGACTTCGACGTCCAGGAAGGGGTAAAACGAGCGCAGTCTCCACGCGTTGTAGCAATCCGTGAGATCGATGCTGTCGCGATACAGCGGCGTCTGGGCGCGCGTAGTCGCCAGGTCGGTGTTCCATTTCCAGAGGGTCAGGGTGCCGGGGGCCGTCGAGGACGCCCAGCGGGCGACCTGCAAATCGAGGCGCGTCAGCGGGGTCGCCGTCGGCTTGAAGGTTTGCCCGAGGAGATTCGTGCTGCTGAACAGCCAGCCACTCGCGCCATCGTTCTGATCCTGGCGCGCGGCCAGCACTTCGGCCTGCACCGGTTCGCTGGGGATCAGCGCGCCGTTCATGTCGAAATAGGCATGGCAGAGCATGGCGAACTCACCGTATTGCGCGCCATACCAGTAGGCATCGTTCTTGTAATACTGGCGATGGTAATCGTAAAAACGGTAGGCGGCCCAGCGGTAGCGGGCGTCGTTGTATTTGGCCGCCGCCTTCTCGAAGATCCACACGGGTGTCGCCCAGGTATGCGCCCAGCCGTAGCACGCACCGGCGGGCGGGATCGCCCCCAGGGGCATCACATGCGCGTACAGTTTGTCGATATACGCCTTGAAGCCGGGTTGCTGCCAGATGGTGGTGTCTTCCCCGTAGAGCTCGACGAGTTGCAGCAGCAGACGGGACGTGAACAGACTGTAATGCGCGGAATCCTCTTCCAGATCCCAGCGCGTCTCCCATTCGTTCCAGTACGTGTCGCAGTAGGCGGTCCAATCGGTAATTTCCTGCGGTGTCAGCACGGCAGGGAATTCGTTCAGGCAAAACTTCAGCGTCACCATGCACGCGAAGGACTGGTTCTGCACGCCGCCGGCGCGGCTGGGCCACCAGGCGCGCGCGGCGTCCACGAACATCCAGCCCATGTGATCGCGGTTCGTCTGTGTCAGACCGGGATAGTTCTTCAGCCACAGCCAGGCGTACTGGGCGTCCTCAATTTGGCTCAGGTGGCTGGTCGGATTGGCCTGCAGGTAGGTGTAGGTCAGCTCGAACATCGTGATGGCATCATTCGCGCGGGCGGTGCTGTTGGTCGCTTTCCACAGGAACGCGTCATAGACGGCCATGGCGGCATTGAACAGGGAGGGCGTCGTCTTGTAATAGCCGGTGCAATAGCGCGACTCAAATGCGGTGATCGTATTGAGATACTCCGTGGCGGTGGGGATGGCGCCGGGCGCCGGGGGGGCCGTCCACGGCAGGGCGGGATCAGAGGAGGCGAAGGTCGGCGGCGTGGGGGTGCCTTGCGGCGTGGTATAGGTTTTGAAATACAGGTCCTGATTCACACGGAATGCGCCGTTTGTGCGGAGTTGTCCGTTCGGGTAGGGATCGGACGTGGCGTTCGCGCCGCCCCACCCCCCCATAAATCTGCCACCGCCGGGAAGCGTATTGAATTCCAGATAATACAGCGCGCCCGGTGTCACGGCCACGTTATTGGGAAAGACGCTGTACAGGTCCATGTTGTTGTTGGCCGGCAGGCTGATGGTATCCTGGAAGATCGGCGTTTGGGCGACGGTCGTCGCGTAATCGGTATTCCACTGCCACACTTTCAGGACCAGGGGTTGGTGCGTGTAATCATAGCCGCTGTAGATCATAAAGTCCATCCGCGTCAGCGGCGTGGCCTGCGGGGTAAAGGTTTGTCCCACGGGGATGGGCGCGGCATCGGTGCCCATCATTGACGCACCGCCGGTGTTCGATACCGGTTGGGATTGATCCAGCACTTCCATGCCGCCGTTCGGACCTTGCCATAAGTTCCACGAGGCGGCGATGAGGGGGAGCGTTGACAGCACGATCACTGTCAAAAGCGCGAGAACACGATCGGCACGCATTGAGCAGCTCCTTTCGTAAAGTGGGTCGACCTGCCTACGAAAACAGTTCGTCCTGAAAACAATGCTCATGACTCTCGATCCCCTAGCTGGCCATTATTCATCACCATTTCGAATAATGGCCAGCGAGCCCCTGGCGAAAGTCGCCAGGATGGCGGCGAAAGCCCGGCAATCCGCTGTCGCATGAATCATCCGGGCTCGTCTCGACTTGCGGCATCGCCGCAGCTGGGGAGACCTGTACAGCGCGCTTCACACCTTCAGACAGCGCCAGGCCAGGTCTCCCCGTTTCTCCACTGCTTGCTTAATCTTCAAAGACCAATATCGCTCCACCGCGTCCCCCTTGCGCGGTGTACTTGATGGTAATATCCTGGTTCGCCTGTACCGGGAGGACATATCCGATTGCGCTGGCGGTAAACGTAGTTGCGCCAGGAACCGCTGTTGTCGTATTGGCGCTGGAGAATGTCGTGGTTGTGTCGCTGCCCAAGCGTATATAATTCATGGTCGCCACCACTGTGACACCCGCCAGTGCGTTATACGCGACCAGGGCCATCTTTTTCACACCGGAGGTTTTCGGCTTGATGACCAATGTGGTCGATGCCGGCGTGGCATTTGCGAGCCCAGTAATGGCGTACAAATTTTTGGCGGTGCCCCACCCGCAGTCAAAGCCCGTGTAGTTCATCCCGGTGATCGTCGTGCCCCCGGCGCCGTACTTCCACCAGGGCACCATGTGGGGAGTCGTGTTGGCCGCGGGATCGTAAATATAAATCGTGGAGGAAATTTCATTGGTGGTTCCACTGATGGCATAGAGGGCATTGCCGCCGGTGCCGTCATAAAATCCAACATAGGCATTGCCAAGCGAAGTCCCGAGGGCAGTCGTGAGTCCGGCATTCGCCAATGCTAGAGATACTTTTTGCGTATATTTACTTCCATCTTTATGCACGAGATTATCAAACAGACTGCCAAGCGTCAGCGGCGTGGTGATATCGGCGGCGGGGATGGATGGCAGGAAGAAGGCGGGGGTAATCGTTGTCGCGGACACCCATTGGAGGTGCCCGTC
>DASXVL010000405.1:0-5423 GCA_036504255.1 Armatimonadota bacterium
CGGCCGTGTGGCATGGTCACCTCTGGCGTTTGGCATGGCGTTGGCTTATGGGGTATTATGGGTTCGGACTGCACCCCGTGTTTGTCGCAGCACGAAATTGGTTATCTCTGTTACATGAGGCGAAAGATCCCGCCCTATTCAGTGACGCACGCATTCTCTCCATCGCTGTCCACCCCGACTTTCAGGGGCGTGGCCTGGGCAACGCCTTGATGCGTCAAGGTATCCGCTATCTCCTTGCGGAAGCTGTACCGCGCATTCGCCTTGAAGTGCGCCCGGATAATGGACCAGCCGTACATATTTATGAAAAACTCGGATTCACAACCAGCGGGCGGACGCGGGATACTCAGGGCGATTGGCTCATCATGCTTAAGGCGATGGCGCGCAATCCCCAGGCATAGACGCCATGTCATCGTACTGCTCGCCCTGGCATTGGCCAGCATCGCGCTCTTCGATACCGTTCGCTTACTTATCCTCGCCAATTCGCTCTACAAGTTGAACCTGCACGCCGTCGCGCCGCTCGCACAGATGCCGCCACCCCAGGCGGGTGATCGTATCGTCATCTTTGCGCCGCATGAAGACGATGAAACTCTCGGCTGCGCTGGGTATATTCAGCAAGCGGTCGCCGCCGGGGCGCAGGTGCACGTGGTGCTGATGACGAACGGCGAGTACCCGGAAATCGATATCGTCCTCTTCGAGGAAGCGCTCCCATTACACCCCCAGCAGTTTGTCAAATTAGGCTACATGCGCCAGCGGGAAACGCTGGCCGCGTTGAAATATCTCGGCGTAACGGATGCCGCGACATTTCTGGGATATCCGAACCAATACTTGGACCAGATGTGGCTACCCGCGCACTGGCTCCCGGCGAATCCCGTCCGCTCTATCCGTACGCGCAGTACCCGGTCACCCTACGACAATGGTTTGACGCGGCGTGCGCTCTACTGCGGACAATCGGTGTTACGTGACGTCGAGACCGTGTTGCGGCGTGACAAGCCGAATATTGTCATTACGTTGCACCCGAATGATGTCCATGTCGATCACTGGCCGACGTATTGCTTTGTCCGTTTTGCATTAGAAGAGTTAGCGAGCCAAGGTGCGGCATTTGCGCCGTATTGCCGTGTCTATAGCTACTTGATTCATCGGGATGGCTGGCCGTCGCCCCGCGGTTATTGGCCGGCGTTGAACCTCGAGCCCCCAGTGAGCCTGGAACTCAACGGCGATACGCAATGGGTCGTGCTGCCGTTGACGGTAGCGCAGACCATCGATAAGCAGAAGGCACTTCGTCTATACCGCACGCAGGGCGGTTCCTTCGATCGCTTATTGCGCTCGTTTGCCCGTGCGAATGAATTATTTGGGGTGTTGCCGCCACGGCCGTGGCCCGCTATCTCCTCGGTTCCCCCCTCGGTGGTCATTCACGATGCGTCGGCCGACCTCGGCTTGAGCGCGCTCTTCCCACGCGGCGATATCCGCGATGTGCGCTTGGCGCGGAATCAGGGACGCCTACAGGTCGCCATAGAGACGCGCGGTGTGCCATCACCCGGCATTAGCTATCATGTCGCCATCCATGCCGGTGGGGTGACCGCAGGTGATCGCATCTTCGTGCAATATGACTGGATCGGGACGCGCGCCTCCGGTGTGTTGCTCACCGATAGTCAGTTGCGCCACATTCCTGCTGGAGCGTTCCACGTCACGGTCGCCGGGAAGAGCACCATGCTGAGCGCTCCCTGGCCGCTAAACGATACGACGACACGATTTTTCTTTATCCGCGCCTGGTCGATGCGGAGATTTGAAACCATTGACGAGACAACCACGAATTTATTACAGATTCTGCGCCCGCTGTAACGTGGCACCCGCAGGCGTTCCTCTTGTGCGATCCCATCTATCCGTCGTACAATGCGAGTGGTTGGCGCTCACCTGCGGTATCGATGCGCCTATACCAACATTCCCCTATCGCGCCATGTGAAGGAAGATCTATGTTTCGTATCGGTTTTTGTTACCCCGCTGAGTGCTCCGCGACGCTGAAGGCGGATTTTGCTCGTCTAAAAGCCATGGGTTACGACGGCGTTGAACTCTGGGACCAAACGCTGCAGCAAGTGGATTTTTCGCTCGTTGAGGACGCCTATCAAACGAGCGGGCTCTCCTGCGCGCAACTCTGCCCCTACTTCAACTTTGTCGATGGCCAGGCGCTCTGGGACGAGAGTCTGCGTATTGCGGAGCGCTACATTAACTGGTCCGAGCGCCTCGATAAACCGCTGCTGCGGGTCTTTACCGGGAAACCCTGGGGCGAGGGCGTGGTCGGCCCCGACGACGCGACCCCGGCGCAATGGGACGCCGCCATCGCCGGACTGCAGCGCGTGTGCGATATGGCGCAACCGTACGGGGTCCGTTTTGCCTTGGAGTGTCACACCGGCAGCCTGATGGAAGATACACCGAATACCCTGCGCTTGCTGCAAGGCGTGAATCGACCCAATCTGGGCGTGAATTTACAGATTCCACTGAAAGATGGCCTGGAACCGGTGGAGCTCAGCCTGGCGCACCTGGGCCGCTACACCTGGCACATGCACGCGCACAATTATCGCAGCATCCCCAACGGCGAGCAGTGCCTGTTAGGCGAGGGCGTCATGGATTATTCGTCGATACTCTCCCGCCTGCTTAGTGACGGTTTTTCTGGCTATGTGTCAATCGAACACGCCAGCTACGGCGGCACGCGCGATCCGTTTGAAGTCGCCGCGCTGGAAGCCAAGTACCTGTTGCAACTTCGCGACACGCTCTCCTCCGCGCCCGCCGCGCGGTAATCGACCAAAAGAAAGTTTTCTGGTGAAGTATGGCTACGCACGAACGATTTAAGTTTACCTCGCTCTCAGGATTCCAGGAGACCATTGCTCGGCTCGGGCTGGATATTCCCACCACGACGAATCTCGCTATCCTGGCGACGCCTACCGACATCGGGCCGTTCCGTGCGCCCAATCGCCTGGCGATTCATCCGATGGAAGGGTGCGACGGCGAGCGCGATGGCCGTCCCGGCCCGCTCACCATCCGCCGCTATGAACGGTTTGCCGCCGGCGGCGCCGGGTTGCTCTGGGTAGAGGCCTGCGCCGTGGTGCCTGAGGGACGCGCGAATCCGCGACAGCTCTGGCTCACGCGGGAGAATTTGCCGGAGTTTCGCGCCCTCGTCGCGCGCATGCACGAAGTCGCCCGCGCGCGGATGGGCGCCGATTTTTGCCCGGTCACCGTGCTGCAACTGACGCATTCGGGACGCTATAGCAAGCCCGACGGTGTGCCCGCGCCGCTTATCGCCCACCATTCCATTATCGATGCAAAGTCGCACGTGACCGAGGAGACACCTCTCCTCACCGATGCGTACCTTGACGGGTTGCAGGACGCCTACGTGCAGACGGCGTTGCTGGCGCAGGAAGCCGGGTTCGACGCGGTCGATATCAAAGCGTGCCACCGCTACCTGATGTCCGAATTGTTGGCGTCCTTCACACGGGAGAACTCCCGCTATGGCGGCAGCTACGAGAATCGGACACGCCTCATGCGCGAAGTCATCGAGAAGATTCGCGCCGCCGCGCCGGATTTGGAAATCACCACGCGCCTGAATCTGTATGACGCCCTGGACTATCCGTATGGATGGGGTGTCAATCAGGCGAGCGGTGAGCCCGACTTGACCGAGCCGCTGCAACTCATCGGGTGGCTGGTCGAGCATGGCATGCATGCGTTGAACGCCACGCAAGGCAATCCCTACTACAACCCGCATTTCAATCGTCCCTATGACCTGCCCATCCAGGGCGGGTACGTGCCCGAAGAGCACCCGTTGGAATCGCTGCAGCGTTTCCTGACGATTACGCGCACGGTGCAGCAAGCCTTCCCTACGCTCACCGTGCTCGGGTCGGGCTACTCCTGGCTGCGCGAATATCTGCCGAACGTCGCCGCCGCCGTGTTGGAACGCGGATGGGCCGGTATGATCGGCGTGGGACGCGAAGCGTTTGCCTATCCCGACTTTGCCTACGACCTGCTCACCACCGGGGCTATGGACCGCAAGAAAGTCTGTGTCGCCTGCTCGCGCTGCACACAGATGATGCGCGATAGCGTCGTCTCCGGCTGCGCCATCCGCGACGCGGATGTCTACGGCCCCATCTATCGCGAGGGGCGCGAAGGGGTAGGCGTATCTCCAGGGTGTAACGCAGAAATATGTACCTGCAAGGGAACTGTCGTCAGCGTTCCGCAGGGATGCGGAACAGAGCCACGCAGTGGCGACAGCCACTAGCCAGGGTGCGGCACGATGCCTCCCCTGGAAAATCATTCACGCCGACATGGACGTCGGCGCATTGATCGCAAGGAAGCGACCACCGAAAAGCCCGTGTTCACGCACTACCGCCAATTCGCCTGCTCTTCAGGCGCTTCGGAAGAGGAGCTCAGGCGATATGAATGATCAGCATGATGATGAACCAGAGCGATCAAACGGTCAGCTCTCTTCCAGCGAAATCACTATGCTTTCGCCGGCTCCTTCTCCGAAAACGAAAACTCATCGCATATGGCGAAAGATTGTCGGTGGAATTTTCCTCGTCATCTTGGCGGTCATCGCTGTGCGCGTCATACTGGTGACAGTGCCGCCCATTCGTCGCCTGATTAATCCGACGGTTGGTGACCTTCGTACCGCATTCTTTCGCGACGATGTTCGACCATTTATTGCGGAAATTCATCGGCATCCCTCTATGCCCCACCACCGCTCTGCGGAAACTGGCTATACATTCTTACATAATGCCGCACGGCAAGGTAAACCAAATATCGCTCGCTTATTTATAGAACGGGGCGCTGACGTCACCGCGCGAAACAATGATGGCGATACACCGATCGCGCTCGCGGTTATGGCGTCACAGCCAGCGATCGTATACTGCCTGCTCGAGCATGGTGTGAATATCAACACGCCATGCAACAAACCGCGTTTGACCCCGCTGCAACTCGCCGCGTCACAAGGACTGCCTGAGATGAGCACGCTACTGCTGAGTCGTGGCGCACATGTAGACCAGGGGAATGCTAGTCTAGCGGAAGCTCCGACGCAGTTAGCGATGAAATGTGCGCTTATGCGTCTCGCTAACTACCCGCACCGTTCACCGGCATGGAAAAAGCAATGTGCGCGTCCGTTTGTCGATACCCTCACCATCTTACTCGACCATGGCGCGAAACCCAATATGCGTGACTTTCAGGGTGAGACGTTACTGCATATAGCCGTGATGGACGGCCAATGCGACATGGTTAAAGTGTTACTTAAGCACAAAGCGCCTATCGATGCGACGGATGTCTCGCATGAGACGCCGCTCATGCTGGCGAAAAGATATCATCGCGATGAGATCCTCAACGTGCTTTGCGGGGCTGGGGCTAAGCAATAAGCGGCGATGCTTGAATGCCATCGCTGCTTCGTGTTC
>DASXVL010000406.1:0-7681 GCA_036504255.1 Armatimonadota bacterium
ACCCCCCCCACGATTGTGCATCTGCCAGAAATAATGGCGGTCGGGCGAATGAGAAATGAGGTCGAGTATGCGTTTACAGAATGAGCGATTGCAGGTGGAGATTGCCGAACCGGGCAATCCGTATCGCGGGTCCCGTTTCGACTGGACCGGAGCGGTGACGCAGGTGGTGCTGGACGGCCGGCACACCTTCTGCACGCCGGCGGAACCCACGCCGGGGGCGGGCGACATCTCCGTAAAGAACGTGAATGGCCTGTGTAATGAGTTCGGCATTTTTGCGCCGATTGGCTATGACGACGCACAGGTGGGGGAAATGTTCCCGAAGCTCGGCGTCGGCCTGCTCACCAAGCCGGATGCTGAACCCTATAGTTTCATGCGCCAGTATCCGGTACAGCCCTTTCCGGTCGATGTCACCTGTAGCGAATCGGCGGTAGTCTTTGACGTGCATCCGGTCGATTGCCGTGGCTATGCGGTGCGGCTGCTGAAGACCCTGACGCTGGTGGGCACGGAGTTGCAGATACACTACACGCTACAGAATGTCGGCACGCGCGTGATTGCGACGCACGAATACAACCATAATTTCGTCGCCATCAACGGCGGGCTGTTTACGCCTGATGCGTATCGCCTACGCTTGTTATTCCCCATGGAATTGGCGACCGTTCCTGAACCACTGGTCGTTGACGGGCAAGATATTCGTTGGCGTGCGACGCCCGAGACCGCCTTCTACTGCCGCCCGACGGGGTATACCGCAGACACCCGGGAGTACTGGGAACTGCTGCACGAGCCTTCGGGGGCCGGTATGCGCGTCGGCGGTGATTTTCCCTTGCTGCTGTTCGCGCTGTGGGGTGTGGCGCATACCACCTGCCCGGAGACATTCATCGCATTATCCCTCGCACCAGGAGAAGAGTGTTCCTGGATGCGCCGTTATACGTTCTTTTGTGCGTAATGCGCCCGCTTGGGCGGGCAGATGAGGTACAGCATGTTGCATACGGACCTTCGCGCTACCGGACCGTCGTTTGCGCCGCCTAGTGACGGCTCGCACCTGTGCGGGCATGACTTGATCTATCGCGGGGCGCTGCCGAGCTGGCAGTCGGGCATTCCCTTAGGAAATGGGGATACCAATGTCGTCGCCTATCAAAATGGGGCGGAGCTCTGCTACGGGATCATGCGCGCCGGGTTCGCGGATACGCGCAACCCCATCCAGTTGGAGAAGACGCATGCCGAGGTCCGCGCCTTATGGGAAGCGGGACGCTATGACGAGCTCGAAGCGTGGGACAAGCGGGAGAACGGGCATTACATGCAGCACCCGTTTCCGAACCCGCGCCCGATGGGTGTGATCACGCTGACGCCGTCCGTAGCGTCAGCGGATGCTGACACGAGTCGGCATGTGCTCTCGTTGCAGCAGGCCACCCTCACGCAGAGGCTGCCGGGGCTGGACACAGCGGTTTTTGTTGAAAGCGCCCATGACAGCGTGTGCCTGCTGGTGACGAGCCACGCGCCAATCCGTTTCGCGTACTCGCCCTGTGTGGACTATGCGGAGAAGGGAGCGCATTGGTGGGATGTGTTCGGTGATATCGACGCCGAGTTGCAGGTGCGCTATACGGCGAGGTCGCAGGGGTTTCTTGCCGACGTGACGCTACCAGGTGGCGAATCCTTCTGTGTGGCCTGTGCTATTGATGGTGCAGATTTGACCGCAGACGGAGACAGCGCATGGACGCTGACGCCGCAGGGCGCACAGCCGATGCGCATCACGCTCACCGTGGCGACCCATCTGGATGGGCCGGAGTATCGCCAACAGGCGGAGGCACGCTTGGACACGGTACGCGCGCTGGCTTACCCGGCGTTGCGTGACGCGCACCGCGCGCATTGGCATCGTTTCTGGAGCGTCAACTGTCTGGTGCTGGAGGACAAGTTCCTCGAACAGCTCTTTTACCAGGTGCAGTACCTGTTAGGTTGCGATTTCGGCGGCAAAGACACGTATAGCTGCATGAACTCCTGGCATCTGGGGACGCATCCCTGGCATGGGGATATGCATACCAATATCAATGTCGAGATGGCGATACTGCCGGTCTTTGCGCTGCACCGCGCTACGTTATCCGATGCGTTCGATGGCCGTTTTGTGCGGCACCTGGCTGATGCGCGGACAGAGACGGCGCGCTTCTGGGGGATGCCGGGTGTCACTTTTCCCTTTGCCAGCGTGGGGAACATGAAACCGCTCCACGGCGGATTCTGGCGCTACGAGGTGTACGTGTCGTGTTGGGTGGCGCAGATTTTCTGGGAGCGCTATCGTTTCAGTGGGGACATGGACTACCTGCGGGAGACCTGCTATCCGATTCAGCGTGAGGTGTTAGATTTCTACGAACACTTCCTGGAAGTCGATGCGAACGGGCACTACTACTTCCCGATGGTGAAACCGGTGGAGACGCAGCGCGGGCCGAACGGCTCGCCGTTCGTGCGCGACATGCTGTTGGATGTCGCGGCCTTGCGCCAGTTGCTCACGGCAGCGATTACCGCCTCTACGACGTTGGGGATCGATGACGAACGACGGGCGCGGTGGCAGGAGATCCTTGAGCAGTTAGTCCCATTACCGGTGGATGCGCAGGGCGTGCAGTTCGTCGCCTACGCTGGCGCCAGTCCGGACCTGACCAATGATCATCCGACCTTACTCGGGCCGGTGTTCCCCTCCGGCTTGGCGTTGTCCGAGGAAGAATTTCATTGCGCCGAGCGCGCGTTCGAACAGATCCTCGGCGCGTCAAAACGCGGCATGGACGGTTTCCCATTCCGGCAGATTTTCGCCTGGGGTGACGATCTCTCCTACTCCTGGATCACCATCGCCGCCGCGCGCCTGGGGAAGCGGGAGAAGGCCTTCGCCTATCTCTACGATTTTCTCGTGCTGTTGCAGTTGAAAAAGAACGGACTCTTCACCAGCCGTCCGTCTGATGTGGTCTCTCGTGACGGAAAGGTCTCGCTCATCAATACCACCGGCGGGTTTGCGCTGGCGATCACCGAGACCTTATTGCAGAGCTTCGATGGGGTCATCCGCGTGTTCCCGGCAACGCCGGTCGGCAGTACTACGGCATTTGCCGGGCTGCAAGCGGCCGGTAATTTCACCGTGGACGCGGTGCAGGAAGCGGGCGCGCTACGCTATATCCGCCTGTACTCCGGCAGCGGGGGCATAGCGACCATACGTAACGATTGGGGGCTCCTGGTGATCCGCGATGCGCAGGGGTGCGAAAGCGTCACCGAAGCGGCGCTGCTCGCGCTACCGACGGAGGCTGGACAGGCCTATCTGCTCTATCCGGTCGGCCACGTGCCGGATGCGGTGGTGGTCGCGTTTACTGACGAGGTGTTGCGTGAACCACGTACCTGGACCGGGCCGCAATACCTGGAGCAATTGCCGGCTGACCAAGCCTGGACCATTTCGTTGGGACAGTGAGCGTCCGCTGCGGCGTCGCCTGTCCGGGCGACGCGCAGCGTTTCTTGACAGTGGAGCATGTAATCTGGTACAACAATAACAGTGAAAATCAGAACGAATCGCCTAGTTCCGGTAGTCGGCAGGTTTTTCACCCTCGGAAGATGCACCCGTGATCTGTTAAGGTGCCTCCTTGCGTGGGATAGTTTACTACGCTGCCAAGACCAAGCGATGTCTTGTTCGCCTATCTCGTGTGCCCGCGTTGCCTTTGTGTGACGCGGGCCGTTTCTTTTGGTGTGACCGCCCGCTGTGCTGATGGGAGTATTCGAAGATGTCGGAAGAAGTATTGGTGCTGAATCATAACTACCAACCGCTGAACGTCACCAATCGACAACGCGCGCTCGTCCTCCTGTATTTGGGTAAAGCCCACCTGGTGGAGGAGGGGGAACGGACGACTGTTGTGCGCTTGAATCATTTTGTGCGGCGGCCGATGCCCATCCTGCGCCCCTCGCGCAAGAGCATCTTCACGCGGGACGGCTATCGTTGTGCCTATTGCGGGGCGACACACCTGCCCTTGACCCTTGACCACGTGATCCCGCGCGTGCGCGGCGGGACGAACGATTGGAACAATCTGGTGTGCTGCTGCAACAAATGCAACAACTTGAAGGGCGACCGTAAACCCGAGGAGGTCGGTTTGACATTGCATAGCACGCCGCGCCGACCCAAGTGTCTGCCCTACATCACGTATCATAAATTCGTCGCCGCCTTGCGCAACCCGCAATGGCAGGATTACCTGGCGCCGTATGCGAGTCACGTCGCGTAACGCTTCCCCCTGCATGGGATGAAAAAATGCCCTCCGCCGGAGGACCGTGAGGTCTGGGCGGAGGGCAAATTGTTGTTGATTCGCGCAAGGCGCTAGCTGGAGAATTGGCCGATGTTGCGGAACTTGCTGTAACGGCGATCGACGAGTTCGTCCAGGGAGAGGCGTTGCAGTTTGGGCAGCACGCGCTGAATACTCGCCTTGATGAGCTGGGCGGTATCTTGCGCGCGCCGATGCGCGCCGCCAATCGGTTCCGGGATGACTTCGTCGATGATGCCGAGGCGCAGGTTATCTTCGGCGGTAATTTTGAGCGCCGTAGCGGCTTCGTGGCCACGGCTGCCATCGCGTCCAAAGGTGTCGAGGATCGCGGCGCAGCCTTCCGGCGGAATGACGGAGTAGACGGAGTGCTCGAGCATGCTGATATGGTCGCCGACGGCGATGCCGATAGCGCCACCGCTGCCGCCTTCCCCGATCACCGTGACAATAATGGGCGTGCGGAGCTGTGACATGAGCGCCATGCTGGCGGCGATGGCCTCGGAGATGCCGCGCTCTTCCGCTTCCAGGCGGGCTTCCGCCGCCGGGGTGTCCACAAACGAGATCACCGGGATGCCGCGCCGTTCCGCCAGCTCCAGGGCGCGCATCGCCTTACGGTAGCCTTCCGGGCGCGCGCTGCCGAAGTTGCGGAATTGGCGTTCCTTCACGTCACGGCCTTTCTGATGGCCGACAATCATGAAGGTTTGCCCGTCGATACGCCCGACGCCGGTGACGATGGCGGGATCGTCGCCGAAGCGGCGGTCGCCATGCATCTCGATGAAGTCGTCACAGATCATGCCGATATAGTCGAGCGTATAGGGACGATTCGGATGCCGGGCGAGCAGGGTGTTATCCCAGGCAGAAAGATTGGAGAAGATCTGCTGGGACAGCGCCGCATGCTCCTGGCGTAAGAGTACGATCTTCTCCGAACGATCTATGCCATGCGAGACGGTGTACTCCTCTAGCAGCTTGATCTGTTCTTCGATCTCCTGCAACGGCTTCTCGAAAGGAAGCCAACGGCTGGGCGAAATCATGGTGGTATTCCTTGTCATGGTCAGACGGAAACGGTCGCGAGCTCACTCGCGGCGACGGGCACCGTGGGGTCGGCCGGGGCCAGATACGTCAATAATTTACCGACTGTGGCGCGCAAGTCGCGGCGATGCACGACCATGTCGATCATGCCATGGTTGAGCTGGAACTCGGCGGTGTGCGTGCCGGGCGGCAGTTTGATCTTCAAGTTTTGCTCGATGACGCGCGGACCGGCAAAGCCGACGAGCGCCCCTGGCTCAGCGATGATGATGTCGCCCAGGGAAGCAAAACTCGCCAGTACGCCCGCCGTGGTGGGATCCGTCATGACGACGAGATAGAGTTGGCCGGAGGCTTTCAAGCGCGCGCAGGCGGCAGAGGTTTTCGCCATCTGCATCAGGGAGACGATCCCTTCGTGCATGCGGGCGCCACCGGAGGCACAGACGAGGACGACCGGGCGTTGCAGCTCGGCGCCGCGCTCTAAAGCCGCGGTGACTTTTTCCCCGACTACCGAGCCCATGCTGCCACCCATGAAGTCGAAGCTGGCAATGCCGATGACGGTGGGCACGCAGGAAATTTCGGCGTCACCGTAGACAAAGGCTTCGTTCTGACCGGATTTTGCCCGTCCGCGGGCGAGTTTTTCCTCATACCCAGGGAATTGCAACGGGTTGCCGGGCTGCAGCGTGGCGCCAAGTTCGTGGAAGGTACCCTCATCGATGAGTTGCATCAACCGCGCGGCGCTGGGGAGGGGGAAGTGATATTGGCAATTATGACAGACGCGTAAGTTACGCTCCAACTCTTTGACATAGAGCATGGCGCGACACTTCGGGCATTTTTGCCACAGACCTGCGGGGATGGTGACCTGCTCTTTTGCGGGCTTCCCTGCACCCTGTGATCGCTGGGGGCGCGAGGCGTCATGCATGACCGGTGAACCTCTTTTTGAAAATGTCGACGGGATGGGCTAGTGATGATGTCCGACGGGGTCGCCCCGCCGGGGGTAGGACTTCGCGTCCGGCCGTGATCCCATGGCAGGACATCGTAGCAGTTTTCGCGAAAGTTGACAACTATTGTGCGTGAAAGAGGTCATGCAGGTGCGTGCCCGCGCATGGGACGGCACAGGTTGCCAGTCTGCCGAAAAATATGCGACGATAAGGAACCCGCATGCACGGTGCCTCCCTGTGCGGACGCCGCACGTCCATGGCGAACTCCAGATTTTTACAAGATATTTACAAGATAAAGGTGATACGGATGACGGAATGCAGCAGTGAAACGCGCACCATCACGGCGACGACGATACCGGAATTTCGCCAGGCCATCGACCAGGTCGATGAAGAACTGGTGGCGTTGATTAGTTATCGTGCTGAGCTGGCCCGTCGTATTGGGGCATTGAAGGATGCATCTGACAGCGTGCCGTTTGTGCCGGCGCGCGAACGCGCGGTGTTGAACCACGTGCAGGAGGTGAACCAGGGTCCGTTGCCGCACGAGGCGATCCGCGGCATTTTTCAACAGATCATTGCCGCCAGCCGTAACCTGGAACGGCCGGTGACCGTGGCCTACTTTGGGCCGGAGTTCACCAATACGCACCATGCCGCGCTTTTGCGTTTCGGCGTGACGGGGCAACTCATCCCGGCAGAGTCGATGGGCGAAGTCATTGATCTGGTCGAGCACGGCACGGCGCACTATGGCGTGGTGCCCATCGAGAATTCCGTGGAAGGTGTGGTGCGCGAAACGTTGGACGCGCTCTATCGCTCAACGTTGAATATTGCGGATGAGCTCAATGTGCCCATCCGTTATGCGTTATGGGGCAGTGGCTCGCTCGCGGACGTGACGACGGTGCTCTCGCATCCGCAGGCGCTGGCGCAGTGCCGTAACTGGTTGCACCGCCATCTGCCGCAGGCGCAGGTGGTCGCGGCGGCGAGCACGGCGCGGGCAGCGGAAATGGTGGCGGGGCACCCGGAGATGGCGGCCATCTGCCAACCGCTGGCGGCAGAGCGTTACAGTTTGAACCAACTCGCGGATCATCTGGAGGACTCGCCGTACAACCGTACGCGCTTCTGCGTGGTAGGTCCGGTCATGTCGCAACCAAGCGGGCATGACAAGACCTCGTTGGTGTTTTCGGTGAAACATCATGCCGGCGCGCTCAACCGGGTGCTGGCGATTTTAGAACGCCATGAAATCAACCTGACGCTGATTGAATCGCGCCCCACCAAAGAGATGCCCTGGCAATATCTCTTTTACGTCGATTTTCAGGGACACGCGCAAGAAGCTCGCATCGCGGCCGCCATCGACGAAATCCGCCAGGAGTGCCTCTTCCTGCGCATACTGGGCAGCTATCCCGAAGCGGAGTAATCGCGGCGGGGGCAGTTGCGGCCAAGAGAGCACGCAACTGCCCC
>DASXVL010000407.1:0-4816 GCA_036504255.1 Armatimonadota bacterium
CTCGCAGGCACGGGTCGGCAGGCGAAACAAGCGCGCCACAGCGGGCGCGCGCTACACCGAGGAGAGGGCCGGTTGGGGGAGATGCGCTCCATCGGGGACAGTCCAGCACCGGGCACTACCGGCAGCGCGGATACTGTACACCGTAGCTGGCGCGTTCTCGCCTGACGGGCATTAGGCGCGAGGACAGTCCCAGACGCTTTCCTGCCCTGGAGAGGGGGGAGACGGCGGGACTCGCTGCGCTCGAACCCTTCCAAACTGTGCTAAGGACTTTTAGTTGGACGCATGGCGGGCGGCATTGTCGGGGGCAATATTACCCCGTCGTCGCTTCCTGCGCGGCCATTTTGCGGTCGAGGGCGCGGACGAAGGGCCAGTAGATGAGCGCGGCGAGGGCGATATTGACGAGCGAGAGGAGCACGGCTTGCCAGGCGCCATGGGTGGCGATGAAGGCGCCGATGGGGCCGGGCAGCGTCCATGGGGTGGGCAGGGTCGGCACCGGGACCAGGCCGAGGTTGACGGCGAGCACGGTGGTCGTCAAGCTGAGCAGCGGCGCGAGCGTGAAGGGAATGGCCAGCGTGGCGTTCATCATCACCGGTACGCCGAAGATAAGCGGTTCGTTGATATTGAAGAGCGCGGGCACGGCGCCGATTTTGGCGATGGCGCGCAGGCTGGCGGAGCGCGCGCGCAGCAGCAGGAAGGGCAGCACGACGGTGGTGCCCGAGCCGCCGATCCAGATGAAAAATTGCAGCGTTTCCACGGTGTTCAGGTGATGTGTGCCCTGCGTGGCGTTGGCCACGATATTGGCGATCCAGAGCGCTTTCACCGGGGCGAGGATGGCCACGGCGTGCACACCAAGCAGCCAGAGCACGGAGTCGATGAGGATAATGACCAGCAACACCAGGTAGAGCGACGCGCCGCCCGTGCTCAAGTCAATCAGCGGTCGCGAGATCAGATCAAAGAGCGCGAACAGGTTGAAGCCGAGTACATAGACGAGGAACCAGAGCGGGATGAGCACCAGGCAGCCGGGAATGAGCGCGGAGAAGGAGCGGCCCACCGCGGGGGGCACGCCATCGGGCATGGTGATTTCCAGGTGACAGCGCTTGGCGAGCCGCTGCACCTCGGGGATGAGCAGCCCGAGCAGCAGGGCGACGAACATGCCGCCGGGTCCGAGATTGGCGATGGGGAGAAAGGCGCCCTTGGTCACGAACTCTTTGCCCACGCTGCCGACGGATTTTAACTGCGCAACACCGTCCGGCGTGAGCAGGGTGAGGGACTGCGCGCCGTTGATGAGCAGCAGCGCGGCCACCGCGAGCAGCCCGGCGGAGAGCGGATCGAGGCCATAACGCTTGGCCAGGCTATGCGCCACGCCGAAGGCGACGAAGATGGTGATGAGCTTAAAGAGAATGGTGATGGCGACGGGCAACTGGCTCACCCAATGGATGCCGGTATACCAATCGAGCGCGCCCTGGGAGAGCAGCGGCGGCTGGAAGGCGAGCATAAAGAGACTGCCGATAAGCACCAGCGGCAGCGCGCTCACCACGCCGTCGCGGATGGCGTTGAGATGCGGCTGCTGGCCGAGTGCGCCGGCCACCTTCATCAAGGGCTGTTCCAGGCGTGCGAGTATAGTTGGCATGAGGATGCTGGCTCCATGGTAGTTTCGTGCTGCTACGTTGTACCCGGCGGAGCACATGTTTCACGCCGGGACGAGTGGTTCATCAGATTCCCAGCAGGCGGTAGGCGGTGTAGACGCCGACCTCGCGCATGGTGAAATAGGCTTGCTTGGGCAGGCTGCGTACGCGCGAGTAGGGCGTCGGGCTGACCATCGCGCTGAGGCCCAGGTCGCGTGCTATGCGGCGCAGGCGGAAGGTATGGAACGGGTCGCTAACCAGGATGGCGCGGCGCAAACCGTGCCGCCGCATGATCGCGCTGCAGGCTTGCAGGCTTTGCATGGTCGTCGCCCCCGTCGGCTCGATGAGCATAGCCCCGTCCGGCACGCCCTGCGCGAGCGCATAGCGGCGGCCGGTGCCTGCCTCGGTGTAATTGTCCCCCGGGCGTTTGCCGCCGGTAAAGAGCAGGTAGGGCGCGTACCCCTGGGCATAGAGCGTGAGCGCGTGCTGCAGGCGACCCTTTAAGACTTCGCTGGGACGTCCATTCGCCTGCGAGGCGCCCAGCACGATGATGACATCGGCGTGACCCCGCTCATCATGCCAGCCGGCGAACTGGATACGGACGACCAATGCCGCCAGATAGAGCATGCCGAGGCCTATGACGAGCAAGAGCACGCGCCCTCCGTGCAGCCGCCGTTTTTTTACACGTTCGCCCATGTACAACTCCAGGGGAAATGCCCCCGCCCGCGCCAGTCGCCAGGCGGCGAAGGCGGGGGAAGGGGCCTGGTGGCGTTAGCCCTCTTGCGTTTTGCGTTGCACGAAGTTCATCTGCAGGCCTGCCACCATGTTCTTCAGGTCGCGCACTTCATGCGGGTCAAAGCGCCCTTCAGTGAGGGTGACGAGTGCTGCCAGGGCGTCGATCGCCAGCTTGGCTTCCGGCAGATTGGTGACCGTTTCACCTTTCGAAGGTCCCATACGCACGCCGAGTTTGACCCAGGCTTGCTCGGTAAAAAGGTGCATGGTATAGCGCAGCAAATCTTCGACATGTATGTCGGGCATCATACCCGCTGTTTCTTCCGCTTGTGGGGTGACTTCATCTTCAGCCATCAGGTACCTCCATTACGCAGTAGAGTGCAAGTATTATACAAAATTCTGGGCGGGCGCTCATCCCCTCTCCCAAGTCTGGGCGAGGGGACATAACGAGTGAACGATTTCGGATCAGGATTTCAGCAAGTCTACCGGTGCGACGGTCGGGCGGAGGGCACGAGGCGCAAAGAGCGCCAGCACGAGCACGCCGATGAGCACGCCCAGCCACAGCCCGTTGAAGGTGCGCAACAGGGAGAGCAGCACGGGGGTGTGCGCGTGGCAGTAGGTATTCAGCACATCCGTCTGCCCGATGGCCGCGCCCAGTAAGAGCGCCAGGGCGAGGGTGCGGCGGCGCTGGGCGGCGGCGACCATGGCAAAGAGCAAGCACGGGACGCCGAAGGCGAATTCTTTTGTGCGCGGGCGTGCGATCATCCACTGATCGAGGATCGCGCGCGATTTCAACTCGAAGCCGCTCACGCCGACGCCGCTGTCGTTCCCCGAGCGCGCCAGCACGATGGCGACGAGCGCCAACGCGATGACGCCGATGATGGCTCCCCACAGATAGAGCGGCTGCCCCATGAAGGCCTGCCAGCGGGCACGGCAGCGGTCGCGGTAGACCGCCAACGTCTCACCCGGACGCGCGACGCCGTCCATGACGGCCAGCAGCGCGAAGCAGAGCAAGGGCACGGACAGGGCGACTTTGACCCCGGCGAATTGTTCGACCTTCACTAAATAGTTCGTGTCGCCCATCATGGCGGCAATCAACGCCGCGCCGAGCAGCGTGATGCCCGTGGCGATGAGCAACGCGCGCAGCGCCGTCAGCACCACGCGTAGGGGCGGACGTTCCACCAGCCGGTCCACCTCGCGGTAGGCCCAGGTGAGCGCGAGCAGCGGGAAGCCGATGGCGGCGAGCAGACCGAAGGCCTTCACGCCGAGCGACGACAGCTTCACGGCGGCGCCCGCCGCGCCAAGTACGGTAAGAATCAGCAGGACGTAGCCGGCGCGCACGTAGGCGGCCGGCAGCGTGGTGGGGAGCAACAGGACGACCCAGAGCAGCAGGCTGGCCCCGGCCCCGGCGAAGAGCAACAGTTTCAGCCAACTGGGCACGGTGATCGCCGTGAAGGGGTGCGCGCGGATTGACGGCGATACGGTCATGCCCATGCCGTGCATGCCACGGATTTCGGTGGCGAGGGCGGCAACATAGCGACGGGCGCTCAGCAGCGGATCATCACTGGCCATGGGCGGAAAGTGCACGTAGAGTACGCGGATATTGCGGTCTTTCACCGCCAGGGCGAAACGCTGGATGGCCTCGGCGTCGCTCATGGTGGAGAGTTCTTCCAGCGAAATGCTGTGCACGCGCACGAACTGTCCCTTGAGCTTTGCCCCAAGGTTCACGTCGCCTTTTTGCTTGCCGAATTCGATACACCCATAGGTCAGTCCAGCCGCGGTGAGGGCGTTCGCCAGATTGGGAATGAGCGCGCGATAGCCGGGGGTGCTGGTGCCGTCAAAAATGACGATGCCGCGTGCCGTTTGGCCGGTGGGAGGGGGCAACGCCAGCGCGACGGCGGAGATGGCGGCACTGAGCGTGCCCGGTGTCCGCCCGTCTTCACCGCGCAGCCGTGGGGTGACGCGGAGCCCGGCGTCGGTGATCGTCGCTACTTTCTCGGGTGACAGGCCCAGCCCAAGCTCATTCACCGCGTCCTGGCGACCCGCGAGCAGCAGCCGCCCACCGTCAAGCTCATGAATCTGTTGTGCGGGGAAATTGCGCCGGAGTCCCTGGAGTATGAACCGGGCGCTGGCCGGCGATGACGGCAGGATGAGGAAGCTCGGCGCCCCGGCGGGGTGCTCGGCGTTGCCGGTGAGCGTGATCTGCCCGTCGTCCTGCAGCGTTGTTAACGTTTCTTCCGGCAGCGCCACAGCAGTGGCTCCCGCCGTGCGCAGTTGCGTCAGGGCGAGCGTCATGGGCAACCCGGCGCGGTCGGCAAGCGCCTGCACCTCGGGATAATCCAGCGTGATGTCCACGGCGCGCGCCGAGCGCTCGGCTTGGATGCGCCGCACCAGGCCAACGGCGGACGCAAGCACACTGATGATGACGAGCGCCAGGCAGATCACACGCAGGGTACGGG
>DASXVL010000408.1:0-7375 GCA_036504255.1 Armatimonadota bacterium
GAACGGGAGCCGGGTGCCAATGTGGGACCGCTGAGGCGCTTTCGCCGCACGGAGCGGCAGGCAAGACAGGCGCGCCACAGCGGGCGCGCGCTACGGGCACGCAGACCAGGGGCCACTCTGTCGGTCAGGCGACGCAATGGCTGGCTCGCATGAACCGTCTTGGCCGGTATTTACGAGGAACACTCACCCCCGTCTCCCCGGTGTAGGGGCCGCCCTCCGTGGTGGCCCGCACGTGTCGCACCCGCAACCGTGCGGCGTGAGAGGGAAGGGTGATGTGCCCATGCGACGCACCTTGCCGCTCACGCGACCAAGGGACACCAGAACACTACCACGGGCCGCCACGGAGGGCGGCCCCTACAACGGGAAGACGCACGCGACGGTGGACAGCGCACCCACGGTTTGCTGTCAAGAGGCTGTAGAGGACAAAGTGATCCTCTACAGCCTCTTGACAGAAGAAGTTAGCCTATTGGAATTGCATCGGGCCCTAGCCCGGCTATCCCAGGGCAGGACACACCAGCGCTCGGGCAGACGGATAATGCGCGAAGCCTGTCCCATAGTTCTGACATGCCGTGCGGAGTTTGTGCGCCGCGACGCCTGCTTTGCTAGTAAGATAAAGCGATGCTGAGTGTAGAAGAACGACAAGAGATCGATGAAGAGCTTCGGCGGTACCCCGAGAAACAGGCGGTGGTGCCGGAAGCGTTGAAAATTGTGCAGCGTTATCACGGCTGGGTGTCCGACGAGCACGTGCGCGCGCTGGCCGACTATCTGGCGATGACGCCCGAGGAGGTGGATAGTATCGCCACCTTCTACAATATGATCTTTCGCCACCCGGTGGGACGGCATGTGATCCTCATCTGCGACAGCGTGAGCTGTTGGGTGATGGGCTATAACCCGCTGCGCGAGCACCTGTCAGCACGGCTGGGCATCACGCTGGGGGAGACGACGGCGGACGGACGCTTTACCCTGCTCCCCGCCGTCTGCCTGGGCGCGTGTGATCATGCCCCGGTGATGATGATTGACGATAACCTGCATGGCGACCTCACCCCCGCACGGATAGATGAGGCGCTGGCGCGATACGAATGAGGCGTATGGAAACACCGCTCACGGCCTATATCACGCCCGGTCAGGAGCCGCTCACCCTGGAGGAGTACGAACGGGTGGGGGGCTATCAGGCGTTGCACAAAGCGTTGCAGATGTCCCCGCAAGAGGTGCAGGCGCTGGTGAAAGCCTCTAATCTGCGCGGGCGTGGAGGGGCAGGCTTTCCCACCGGCGTCAAATGGAGCGTGGTGCCCATGGATGCCGGGGCGCGCCGTCCGAAGTACCTGGTGGTGAACGCCGACGAGATGGAACCGGGCACCATGAAGGACCGCCTGCTCGTGGAGGGCAACCCGCATCAGCTCATTGAAGGGGCGCTCATCAGCGCCTATGCTATCCAGGCGGAGGTCGTCTTTATCTTTCTGCGCTGGGCCTACAAGTTAGCGGCCGTGCGCCTGCAACGCGCCATTGACGAGGCGACGGCGCGCGGCTATCTCGGATCACGCATTCAGGGCTCTGCCTTCAGCGTCGCGCTGTCGCTGCATACCAGCGCCGGGCGCTATATGTGCGGCGAGGAAACCGGCCTGCTCAACGCGCTGGAGGGCAAACGCGCCACCCCGCGCAGTAAGCCGCCCTTCCCGCAGGTGAGCGGGTTGTGGGGACACCCGACGGTGGTGAATAACGTGGAGACGCTGTGCAATATCCCGCATATCGTCAACAACGGCGCGGCATGGTTTCTGGGACTGAGCCAGTCGCAGGACGGGGGCACCAAGCTCTACGGGGCGAGCGGGCGCGTGCGGCGACCGGGGGTGTGGGAACTGCCCATGGGCACCCCGCTGCGTGAGATCTTCACCGAGTACGCCGGGGGCATGCAGGACGGCTATGCGTTCCGCGCGGTGATACCCGGCGGCGCGTCCACGAATTTCTTGCTGGAAGACCAACTCGATGTGAAGATGGATTTTGCGTCGGTGGAGCAGGCCGGCAGCCGTCTGGGTACCGGCACCATGATCGTGCTGGACGACCGCACCTGTCCCGTCGGCATGCTCTTTAGCCTGGAACAGTTTTTCGCGCACGAATCGTGCGGCTGGTGTACGCCCTGTCGCGAGGGGCTGCCGTGGATCGCCAAGATTCTCAACGCCCTGGAAGAGGGGCAGGGGGAAGAGGGCGACCTCGCCGTGCTGGAGCACCATACACGCGGGCTGGCGATGGGCCATACCTTCTGCGCGCTGGCCCCCGGCGCTGTCGCTCCCTTGGAAGGAGCGCTCAAATATTTCCGCGAGGATTTTGCGCGCCATATCAGCGAACATCGCTGCCCGTGGAGGAGTTAGCGGTTGCCGACGATCTACATCGACAACGAGCCATATACGATCGAGGACGAAAGCAAGAGTCTGCTGGAGACGTGCTTGTCGCTCGGCTTCGATATCCCCTACTTCTGCTGGCATCCCGCCATGCATTCCGTCGGCGCGTGCCGGCAGTGCGCGGTGAAGCTCTTTAAAGATGAGCAGGATACGCGCGGCAAGATCGTCATGTCCTGTATGACGCCTGCCAAAGACGGTACGCGTATCTCCATCGATGACGCGGACGTGCGCGCGTTTCGCGCCAGTGTCATCGAATGGCTGATGACCAACCACCCGCACGACTGCCCCGTGTGCGACGAGGGCGGGGAATGTCACCTGCAGGATATGACGGTGATGACCGGGCATGTCTACCGCCGCTACCGCTTCAAGAAACGTACCTACCGCAACCAGGATTTGGGCCCGTTCGTCAATCACGAGATGAACCGCTGTATCCAATGTTACCGGTGCGTGCGCTTCTATAAAGATTACGCGGGCGGTCACGACCTCGACGTCTTCGGCTGGCACGACCACGTCTACTTTGGACGCCATGTGGACGGCGTGCTGGAGAACGAATTCAGCGGCAACCTGGTCGAAGTCTGCCCGACCGGCGTGTTTACCGACAAGACCTTGAAGCAGCACTACACGCGCAAATGGGACTTGCAGACCGCGCCGTCGCTCTGCACCCTCTGCGGGATGGGCTGTAACACCATCCCCGGCGAGCGCTACGGCACCGTGCGCCGCATCCGCAACCGCTATCACCACGCGGTGAACGGCTACTTCCTCTGCGACCGCGGCCGCTACGGGTATGAGTTCGTGAATAGCCCGCAGCGCGTGCGCCAACCGCTGCAGCGCGGCACGGATGGCACGCTGCAACCCGTCGCAGCGGAGACGGCGCTGCACCGGCTTGCCCCCTGGCTGCGGAGCGGCAAGGTCATCGGCATCGGCTCGCCCCGCGCCTCGCTGGAAGCGAATTTTGCGCTGCAGACGCTGGTGGGCGCGCCGCAGTTCTACCTCGCGGAATCCGCGCTCTGCGCGGGACTGACGCACGCCATGCTCACGCTGCTGCAGCGCGGCCCCTGCCAGAGTCCCTCGCTGCGCGAGGTGGAAAGCGCGGACGCGATCCTTATCCTCGGCGAGGATGTCACCAACGTCGCCCCCCGGCTGGCGTTAGCGTTGCGGCAGGCCGCACTGCAGCGCCCGAAGGCCGAGCGCACAGACTTACACTTGCCGGCGTATGATGATTTCGCCCTGCGTGAGGCGATACAGCAGCAGCGCAGCCCGTGCTTTATCGCCACGCCGGATGCGACCAAGCTGGATGAACTGGCGACGGCCAGCTACCACGCCGCGCCCGACGACATTGCGCGCCTCGGTATGGCGGTGGCGCACGCGCTCGACGCCGGCGCGCCGGATGTACCGGGCTTAGCGGAGCCGCAGCGCGCGCTTGCCACGCAAATTGCCGACGCCCTGCGTGCGGCGACACGCCCGTTGATTATCGCCGGGTCGAGCTGTGGCAGCGAAGCCATCATCCAGGCGGCGGCCAACGTGGCGCAGGCCGCGCATACGGACGCGCGCCCCGCCGCGCTCTGTTATCTCACGCCGGAATGCAACACGCTGGGGTTGGCGCTCTTGGGCGGCAAGCCGCTCGATGAGGCGCTCACGGCATTGCGCGCCGGCACGGCCGATACGCTGATCATCCTGGAGGCCGACCTGTACCGTGTCTGGGATCGCGTCTCCGCGCAACTCTTGCTCCGCTCCGCCAAGCACGTCATTGTCCTCGATCAGTTGCCCACAGAGACGACGGAACAGGCCGAACTGGTATTCCCCGCGGCGACCTTTGCGGAAGCGGATGGCACATTGGTGAATTTTGAAGGGCGCGCGCAACGCTTCTTCCAGGTGCTGGCGCCCAAAGGCGAAGTCGCGCCGAGCTGGCGTTGGCTGGGGGAAATGCTGGTGGCGGCAGGTAAAGCGCCGTCCGCCCCCTGGCCCACCTTCGATCACCTGGTGGGAGAACTGGCGCAACTCGCCGCCTTCACCGGGGTGGACACGATCGCGCCCACGGCGGATTTTCGCCTGGTCGGCGAGAAGGTGGCGCGCCAGCCGCACCGCTATAGCGGGCGTACCGCCATGCAGGCGAATATTTCCGTGCATGAACCGAAGCCGCCCGCCGACCCCGATTCGCCGCTGGCGTTTTCCATGGAGGGCTTCCAGGGACAGCCGCCCGCGCCACTCATTCCGCGTTTCTGGGCGCCAGGGTGGAACTCGGTGCAGTCGGTGAATAAATTCCAGCAGGAAGTCGGCGGGCCATTGCGCGGCGGGGATCCCGGTCTTCGGCTCATCGCGCCCGCGTCATCCGCGCCGTCCAGCTATTTTTCCGCCGTCCCGCAGGCGTTCGCCACCAGAGTGGGCGAGTGGCTGCTGTTGCCCGCCTATCATCTCTTCGGTTCCGAACCGCTCAGCCTGTGCACGCCGGGCGTCGCTCAGCGCGCGCCCAAACCCTATATCGCGGTGAGCGCACAGGACGCCGACCGCGCAGGGTGGCGCGAGGGCCAATTAATGGAGGTCACCCTCTACGCGCAACGCTTGCATCTGGGTTTGCGTATCCACCAGGCGTTGCCTGCCGGGGTCGCGCTGCTGCCGGTCGGTTTATCCGGCCTGGTCGGTCTGTTATTGCCCGGCTGGGGGAGGATCGTCGGCATCGGCGAGCACGGAGCGGAGGGCAGTCATGCATGACATCCTGCGCAGTCTGTTGATCATCATCGTCGTGCTCGCCGGGCTCATGGCGGCGGCAGCCGGGTTGACCTGGGGCGAGCGCCGTTTGCTCGCGCTCTGGCAAGATCGCTATGGGCCCAATCGCGTGGGGCCGTTCGGTACCCTGCAGGTGGTGGCGGATATGATCAAGATCCTCATGAAAGAGGACTGGGTACCGCCCTTCGCCGACAAGCCGGTCTTTATCCTGGCCCCGGCCATCATCATCGTGGCCACCATGATGTCGTTTGCCGTCATCGCCTTCGCACCGGGCATCGCCGTCGCGGATATCAACATCGGCCTGCTCTTTTTCCTCGCCATGTCGTCGATGTCCGTGTACAGCGTGGCGTTGGCCGGGTGGTCGTCGAATAATAAGTACGCCCTGCTCGGCAGTATGCGCGCGGTGGGGCAGATGCTCAGTTATGAAGTGTTCATGGGGTTATCGCTCATGGGCGTGGTCGCGCTCTCCGGCTCCTTTAGCCTGGGCGCTATCGTGCGCGCGCAGCAGGGCCTCTGGTTCTGCGTGCCGCAAATCCTCGGGCTGGTGATCTTTTTTATCGCCGGGCTGGCGGAGACGCGACGCATCCCCTTCGACCTGCCCGAGGCGGAGAACGAATTGGTGGCCGGCTATCACACCGAGTACTCGGGCATGAAATTCGCCATGTTCTTCCTGGGCGAATATATCGGCATCACGCTCATCGCCGCGCTGGTGGTCACGCTCTTTTTCGGGGGCTGGCTCGGCCCGTGGTTGCCGCCGCTGCTCTGGTTTCTCATCAAGATGTTTCTCGTCATCGCCTTCTTTATTCTCATACGCGCGTCGCTGCCGCGCCCTCGCTATGATCAGTTGATGGCCTTTGGCTGGAAAGTGATGCTGCCGTTGGCGCTGCTGAATCTGCTCGTGACGGGTGGCGTCGTGCTGGCGCGGGGAGGATAGTACGGTCGCATGTTGAGCATACTACGCACAATCTGGGGTGTCTTTCTGCATATGTTCGCCAAGCGCGTGACGGTGTCGTATCCGGAGCAGAAACGCTACCTGCCGCCGCGTTGGCGTGGGCGCATCATTCTCTCGCGTGATCCGGATGGCGCGGAGCGCTGTGTCGCCTGTTACCTGTGTGCGGCGGCCTGTCCGGTCGATTGCATCTCCCTGCAAGCCACCGAGGATGCCGCGGGACGGCGCTATCCCGAGTTCTTTCGCATCAACTTTTCGCGCTGTATCTTCTGCGGCTTCTGCGAGGAGGCGTGCCCGACCTACGCTATTCAGTTGACGCCGGATTATGAAATGAGCGAGTACAAGCGCGCCGGCATGGTCTATGAGAAGGACGACCTGCTCATCAATGGCACGGGGAAGTACCACGACTACAACTATTACCGGGTCGCCGGGCTGGCGATCAAAGACAAGGATAAGGGGGAGGCGGAAAATGAGCGCCCCCCGGTTGATGTGCGCAGTTTGCTGCCGTGAGGCCTAACGTCGTATGACTATTGTGTTGTATCTTTCGATGGCTCTCGCCATATTTGCCACGGTCATGGTGATCACGCGGCAGAACGCGGTGCATGCGTTGCTGTACTTGATCGCCTCGCTGCTGGCCGTCGCCGTCGTGTTCTTCCTGCTTGGGGCGCACTTCGTCGCGGCGCTGGAGGTCATTATCTACGCGGGCGCGATTATGGTCTTGTTCGTCTTCGTTATCATGATGCTCAACCTCGGCCATCCGGCCACGCAGCAGGAGAAGCATTGGCATCAGCCGCGTATGTGGCTAGGGCCCGGGCTGATCGGGCTCATTTTGCTGGGCGAATTCTTGTATGTCGTCAGCCAACCGGGCGCGGGCCTGACCGGCCTGACGCCCATTACCCCGCAAGCGGTGGGCATGGCGCTCTACGGCCCATATGTGCTCGGCGTGGAGTTGGCGTCATTTCTGCTGTTGGCCGGATTAATCGGCGCGTTTCACCTGGGACGTGGTGAAGACGCGTCGCTGCGCGCGGAGGAGAAATCGTAATGGCCGCATTGCCCGTCACTTATGGACTGTTATTCGCCGGGATGCTCTTCGTGCTCGGATTGATCGGGGTGTTGGTGCGGCGCAACATCGTCTTTATGCTGCTCTCCATCGAGATCATGCTGAACGCGGCGGGGCTGGCGTTTGTGGTGGCGGGCGCGCGTTGGCAGCAGGCCGACGGACAAGTGCTCTTTTTCTTCATTCTCACCATGGCGGCGGCGGAGGTGTCAGTCGGTTTGGCGTTAGTCTTACGCATGCATAATCGCTTGA
>DASXVL010000409.1:0-2651 GCA_036504255.1 Armatimonadota bacterium
CTGCGTGGGTTTGGCCGTGTACCTGGCCTTGCCCACGGATGATGTCATACCCGTCTTCCGCATACTGATGTCGGAAGATGGGACGGGAGAAAACGGACAACCCTATGCTCCTTTTCAACAGATCCGCTTGAATGCGCTCGCGCTCACAGCCATCGATGGGCAGCACCGCTTGTATGTTGTGACGCGCAAGCGTGACCGGGCTGACGATGCGCCGCGCATGCAAGTGGTACGCGTTGACACGGATAGCCACACGATTGAACCACCTGTAGTGTTGAGACGGCGTACGGGAGAGGCGGTACAATTCTCCTGTTTTTTCTTCGCGGTGAGTCCGTCCGGCAAACGCTGGTGGACTATTCGATATCCGGAGGAAGGCGTTGCTGCGCAACAGCAAAAAGTCCTATTAGCTGTGCATAGCCAGGATGGGCGCACGCTGCAAGAGTGGGTATTACCTGTCCCCGGCCTGGCCGAGGTGTATAACTTGATGGCGCCCGACGAGGCGATGGCGCTGTTGACGATAGCTGGGCCAGCGTCAGCTGAGCAATATCTAGCCTATACCCTGGGACGCGCATTGCCCAGTCAGCTAAAAACTGACTGGATGCTCATTGATTGGATGTCTCTTGATGGGCATGTTTGGGGCACACGCTTTGGCCCACCGCATTCTGATCGCTACACTATCGTTAAATATGATGCCAGCCATACGCGTTCCACACCCCAGCGCTCATTCCATGCCTCCCTCAATTTACCGATGATCTTTGCCGTAGCGCATGATGACATATATTTTTACGATGCTTTGTACGGCGTGAAAAATTTCTTGCGTGAAGACCATGCAAAACAACTCTATACAATTTCCCCTGCCGGCGAATTGCATCCGGTACTGCTAACATCCGCCTTTTCCGACCGTCACAGCTATAAATATGGCGACTTCTTCTGCCTGGATCGCCAGCAACGCGTGCTCTTTGATCGCATGCGCTACCGGGATGATAAACCTGACGAATATCAAATCGTGAAGCCCAGCCGTCTGCCGCGTTGGCAATACTGGCGCATGTGGCTCGTACGGTAGCGCGTGCGACAGCCCTGCTGGCCTGCCGAACGAAAAGCAGATGTCCAAAGCAGGTAGACGTCGTTCAACGCGTACGCCGCAATCTGCCTCCTTAAAAAGACCGACTGTGCGGATATCCACCCTAGCCAACGCCCGCTCATACGCTATTCGGCAACGGCGCGAGCAGTTTCTGCTGCTCCGGCGTGAGCAGGGCGGCGAGGTCGGCGTAGCCGGCGGCGAGAATCTCCTTGCGTTGCAGCTTGAGATGGGCGATCTCGCGGGACCAGACTTCGACGGCGACCGAGTTCGGGTGGCGTCGCATCAGCTCGGCACGCAACGCGTCCGTACGCATGGCGATGAGCTGGTCAATGGGCACCCGCGTTTCCACGGCGTAATAGCCCGAGTAGTCGGCGTCGCTGTAGACCGACACCAGCAGCGCGCGGTTCATCCCCTGTGCTATGCGCTGCGCCGCCGTGCTTTGCGCCGGCGTCAGCGACAAGCGCGCGAGAAACTCGGGGGTGAAGGGTGACGACGACGCCATGCTCATCGACGTGCAGAGCACGAGCGCGGCGAGCAGAGCACCAACAGTGCGTAGACGCATGAGCTAACCTCCGCAATATGTGGCCTTTGCTCAGGTATTGCCGCGCGTCCGCCCCGACAGACGATAGTTTTGGCGCGATACGCAACAGGGGTGTGCCGCGCACGACCGGATCTGCCGAGACACGGGAACACACCGCGCCTTGCTGCGCGTTGGCCCAGCCCAATAGCAGGAGGGCCCTGGAACAGGCAACAGCGCGGCGTAGCGCCGTCGCGAGATTATCCCGCGCACGATAAACCCATGGACGGGCTCTTTGCCGAGGATGGCTGGACGGCGGTGCCTCTCCTTTCCGCAGGGTCGCCCATTCGCCGCATCAATATCCGCAACATCATGGGCACCTACCGCTACAACGTCGTCGCCTTCACCAATCACGGGGTGCATCCCGGTGAAGCGAGCACCTTTGAAGACATCACGCTGCGCGACATTCACTGCGCCAAGTCGCGGCGTGGCCTGACCGATCTGCCCCCCGCCGGTCCCATCTGGTCCGGCTTCTCCCCCATTTGGATCGATCGCCCGGCTGTCGTGCGCCACCTGCACATGGAAGGGTACACGCGCACTGAAGCACAGCAAGCCTGCGATGGTATCTCCATCGAATCCGGCGCCACCGTGGACGGACTGCTGCTGCGCGACTGCCACGTCGTGAACCGTACCCCCGGCCCCATCGTCCTCCTGCGCAACCAGGGGGCCATCAGCAACCTGGCGCTGGAGAACGTATCGCAATCGTCCGCCCTCGGCATGCTGCTGCATAACAGCGGCACCATCACCGACTACCGCTCCAGCAATCTGACAGGCAAGCATCTGGAAAAGCTGACGGAAGGGGTCTAGCGGCTCCCTACGGCTATCAGCACTGCTTGGAAGGGCTAATGTCAACAGCACTCACCAGAAACTTCTCTCTCTCGGCGGAATTCTTCTCCGCTATAGCGCGGTTTTGGTGTCGCAATACGTGAGCCGGCCGGCCGGTTTGCCCGTGTATTGGAGCCCGCGCGCCGGATTTTCCCTCTGGAGGCGTGCGCA
>DASXVL010000410.1:0-23844 GCA_036504255.1 Armatimonadota bacterium
CACGCTATTGCGCGATTCGCCCGCCAACGGCGTGGGGTAGTAGGTATTCGGCAGGTGGTGGATATTGCGGAAATTCACCACCTGATACATGTTCGCGCGTGTGCCGGGCGCGAAGACCTGCACACGCTCCAGCGTATGCGCGACATCCGCCGTGTAGCGGGTCGCCAAAGTGATGCCATGCTGGCCGAAACGGAAGGTGGTCATCACCGCGGCACTGATACCCGGCAAGGCATAGCGCAGGGTGAGGGTATCCTCAGCGACTTCGTACTGCACCTGCTCCGGCGTCGCGGCAGGCGCGGTCACCGGCAGCGCACAGCCGAGCAACGGCCCGTGCCAGAGTTCCTCGCCGTTCCGGTTGAGCAGCAGGCGGAACGCACCCTCGACTTCATCGACGACCACCGTGATGAATGGCATCTCAAACGAACGCATTGTGATTTGCTCCATGATCGTATCATTCCTTTGTGTCAGGTACTATACGGGTTGTGCCATGTCGTGCAGCCTGTCTCGTGGTGTGAGCAAGCGTTTAGCGTATGGCGTGTCCTGATTAAGCATAACATAGTGGCGACCCAGCGTCGCGCTATCGCTTTACTTTTTCTGCAGGCGATAAATCGCCACGGCACGCGGGTTAAGCGTCAGCGCTATGCCCTGCGCCCAGAGCTGCTCGCTGCTCAGCACACCCACGGTCTGTTGGCCAATCATCTCCGTCACGGTGTATTGCCCCTCCGGCACCCGGTAGCGCACGGCCCCAGTAATGGCCGTGGTACTGTCGTTCTGCCACACGCTATGGTAGGCCAGCGCGTAATAGGTCTCCGTGTTGCGGTCTTTCAACAGGTTCGTCCAGAGCCGCGGGTTTGTCGCGTCGGTGTAGAGGCGCACGCACGCCCAGCGCGCGAGATCACGCAAGAAGGGATGCGGCCCAGCGTGACCGGCGGCCGCGGTGGGCCAAATGAGGGTACTGGCCCAGACGACCACCACTTTGCCCTTGCCAAAGGGTTTCCAACTCATCGCCACGCGCGACGGATCGCCCTCATAGCAGGCGAGCGTCTGCAGGCCCGGCTGCGGTGCTGACGGCCAGCTTTCCCGCAAGACAAATGGCGGGGTTCCCTCGGGGAACACCGCACCCGCCACGGGCACGGCTTTGATATACCGGTTCTCGAGGCATGCCCCGGTGGGCGGCATGATGCCAAAGCGTGTCAACAGCGCCCAGGGCTGCGTGGGCGTCTGGACATTGATGCGCCCGGCGTCCGCGCGCATGACCAGCGTACCGCCACGCTCCACGTACTGGACCAGGCGCGCCAAGGTTGGCTCTTCCAGGGCCTCCACACCCACGCCCGTCGCGAAGAGGAGTTTTCCCCGTTCGCCTAACGCCAGTGACCCGACGGGGCAGAGCAGGTGCGCTTGAAAACAGTTAATGTTCATCGCCACGTCGCCCCCACCGGAGAAGGTGGTGTGCGTGGCTAACAGCCGTGCAGTGAAATCCTGCAGGATGTAGGCGTCCACCGGCAGCATCTCCGTCCCGCGCAAGGCAGACCAGATCGGCTGAAACTTCTCATAGCGGTCGAGCGAATAGGGCGGCGTGCGGAGCGCGGCAAAGGGCTTATCGGTCACCATATAGGCTTTACAGTGCGCATTCGCGCCCCCGCCGAGGGTCATGGCAAATACGCTGGCATCGAGCTGCGTGGGGAAATACGCCGTCCAGCGCCCGGGCGAGTGATCCTCGGTGCGCTCCTGCATCCCCTGCAGGGCGACCGACATATAGGACGCACCGCCGCGCTCGGGGTCGTGGCTGCCCCCATTGGCGAGCATGCAGCCCAGCGCGCGGAACTGCGCCAAACTCTCCGCGTCCACGCCATCGGCATAGACCATGATCATGCGCTTCGGGTCCTGCGCACGAATCGTCTTCACGCCATCGAGCAGGAAATCACGAATGGCCCCCATACGGCACTGCATCCAATCCAGCCAATACTGGGGCAGCGCGTCCTTCTCCGGCGGAACTACCGCCGCCCATGTTGGAAATTGCGTGCCCCAGTGCTGATTGAGCGCGGCGAGGGTTTTCCAGTGTGCCTGCGCAAACGCGCGGAAGTTTGCCAGCGTTTCCGGGTCATAGCCATCGAACCAGCCGTTATAGGGGGCCTCACCGGGATGTTCGGTGAGGAAGAAGTACCCCTGCACCGCCGGATGGGATTTGTAGCGGGCGGCCATATTGGCGAGGAGGCGCATGGCTGCGGCGCGCACCGGGGCCGCGTGCCAGAAGTTTTCCCGCGCGCCGTGGAACAGGTACATATTGTGGCCAAAGATCGCCCCCTCTTTGTTCTGCGTATAGTACGACGGCAACCATTCCGGCTCAGCCCCCACCATGGAGGGCCAGAGCAACACGGTGATCCCCTTTTGCTGCGCGTAGTCGAGGACGCGATCCACCAGGCCCCAGTCATACACGCCGGGCAACGGCTCGAGATCGCGCCAGACGACGGAGAGTTCCATCTCGCGCGACACCGGCGTCATGGCATCCATCATGGGCTGGTAGACCTTGGCAAACTTCTCCGGGTCGTTGCGTAAATTATCCGGCGCCATGGGCGAGAGGTGAAAGAATGGCGTGTCCCGGGCAAGGAGCGTCTGCCAGGCGGGCGCACTGGCGGGAATCGGCGCGGCGGCGAGGGTCCGGAGATCGACCGTCTTGCCGATGACACGCTGCACGCGATCCAGCGGACGTTCGCCGGAGAGGAGCGTGGCCTCGACGGAGTAGGCGCCGGCAGGGAGCGCGGGCAAGTCCACGGCCATACGGAAGGGGGCATCGCCCGTCCAGCTCGGCGTCGCCTCGAACGTTTTCACCTCGGTATTCTCGCTCAACGTGCGCACGCTCACACGGCAATGTAGATCCGCGATGCCTGGTCCAGGCGACCAGAAGTGCACAGGGAACGCGACCGCCACTTTCGGCGCAAAGGTGAGCGCACGGTCCGGTGCGATGCGGATGAGCGATTCCGGGATAGCGGCCTGGGCGGCGATGGGCGGATGGGTGACGGCCGGCTGGCCCTTTTTGACATACAGGCGGAACTCGCGTTCGAGAATCTCATCGGGAATGGGCCCGCCGCGCCGCGCGCAACGCAACTTCACGCGTACCCAATAGGTGCCTTCTTCCGTGATCGGGATGTCGATGCGTTGTGCCATTTGCAGTGGCAAGTCCGCTCCGGTGAGGTCCAGGGTGTAAGTCTTGCCACCCGTCAAAAACGGTTGGCCGTCATAGCGGTCGCGCGCCTCCCAGCTTACTTTGCACTGCTGGCCGATCCAGAGGCCGAAGTCACCCAGTGTGAGCGACGGCAGCGGGGAGATTTCGCTGTAGCACTCCTGGTCGTTAAACTGATAGTAGCAGGCTGTGGCAGACGGTGAGAGGGCAGTCAAGGCGAAATCTTGCAGGTACAGATCTGTCACCGCCGTGTCCGGCTGCTGACGACCGCCTTCACAGTAGAGGCCGAGCAACGTGAATGGGCGCTGCGGTTCGACGTTCGGCGTCGGCGGCGTCATGGTCGCCCCCGACCGCGGCTCGGGCACCGGGCGCGCGAGCCCCGGCACGGTAAAGCGTACCTGGCGCATACGCCGCCAGGCGTGTTCGGGAAAGAAGATGCCTTTCTGGTAGGAACGGGGGGAGCTGGTATAGGCCAGGAATTCCCGTCCCTTGGCGTCACGCAGAATCACATGCAGATACACCCCGGCGGGGCTGACATTCGTCGTGCCGAGAAAGGTAAAGCCGGTGACATCGGCGGGAATGGGAATGGGCGTCTGCAACAAGACGCGCGCCGTAGCTCCTTTGACGGCGCGAAAATGCACGACAAGGCACGACGGCGCTTCCCCCACAGATAAATAGCCCTCGCTGCCCGGCGCAACAGACCAGGTAGCCGCCTGGCTGAGGGCCGGGAGAGGGCGAACAAGGTCCGCCGCCCTCCCCAAGGAACTCAGGGCGAACAACAGGGCAACAAGCAGCCCGTACGGTCGAATTTGCTGCGTGATCACCATCGAGAGACTCTCCTTCGCGATACGTGCTGCCCCAGGGGAGATCAGTAGACCAATCCCCCGATTTCATCATCACTCAACAGGCGCGGAAACATGCGCGGGTCGCACAGCCCAAAAGGCCCGTCGGCAGTGGTGTAAAAAGCGATGGTACAGAACCCATGGCCAATCGTCAATGTCACCTTCGGACTCAGCCAAAAATTACGTGTCCATTGTGACTTGTTCGCTTGGCCGTAAAAAAAGTGTGTGTGTAGCGCGCAACGCGGTGTACGTTACTTGGCTCTGCGCCTCGTCAGTGATCCCATCCAGGCTGTTGTTTCCGGCCGGGGATAGCCGGGCTAGGGCCCTGTTCCAGACAGTGCAAAGGACTTCAGGTCAGCCTAGTGTCAACAGCACTGTCTGGAACAGGGCCCAAGCCCGGCTATCCCGTTTGCTTTGATAGGGCAACCACGCCCGAGGCCACGGCAGAGCCGGGGGTTACCCTGGATTCATCAACTAGCCCCCAGTTGCGCGCCACAGGACGTACGTACAACGAGCGAAGCGGGCAACAAAATTTGCTCGGACGCTGGCGCCGACGTTTCGTGCATGCGACGAAATAACAGCTCGGCTGCCTGCCAGCCCACCGCTTCCATGGGTTGTTGGAACGTCGTCAAGGGGACCGAGAATATATCGCTGCCCGAATGGTCGTCACACCCGATGACCGCGACGTCTTCGGGTACGCGCACGCCCAGCGACTGCAAGGCGGCTATCGCGAGATAGGCATGCTCGTCATTCGCGACAAAGAGCGCATCCAACGGTCGCCCGGCCGCATAATGCGCCTGTAGCGCCTGCAGGGGTTAGGCAGACATCGACGTCTCTTCCTTGCTCATCTCGCCCAGCAGCACGCAGGAGACGTCCCCGGCCTGCTGCGCCGCCTGTTGCTGGCCGGCTGCCCGCTGGAACGCCCATTGGTCACGGGCATGCGGGTACGGTAAGAGATACCCCTGTTGTCGCCGTCCGTGTGCCCGCAAGACTGCTCCGGCGGTCATCCCCATGGCGACGTGATCGACCCCTACCATGTCGAGCGACTTGCCGGCAATGGCATTTTCCAGCAGCACCAGCGGCGCCCGACACGCCAGGCGATCGAGAAAGTCGGGCGAATAGGCACAGCGACTCGGATAGAGGAGGAGGCCTTCCGCCCCCAAGCCGAGAAACGCGTCCAGCAGTTCGCGTTCTTTGTGGGCTTGCCCATGCGCACAGGCGAGCAGAATATTATAGCCCTGACGGGTGGCATACCGTTCAATACCCCGGAGCATCAACGCGACGTGCGGGGCGCCAATGGTGGGCATCACCAGCGCAATGTTGCCGGTCCGCTGCGTGCGCAAGGCGCGCGCCACCATATTCGGGGTATAGCCGAGTTCGCTGGCGAAGTCGCGCACCTTCTGCCGCGTCGCCTCGCTCACGCGGCCGCGCCCGGACAAGGACGCGTGCACCGTGGTGAGCGAGACCCCCAGTGTGCTGGCAATCGTCTGTAATGTCGCTTTCGGAATGGCTGCCATGGTGTGTTTTCCCTGCGCTTGCAGAAACGTTTCCGCACACTCGGATAATACCCATCACCTGCTGGAGTTGTCAAGAGGATTGCATGGCAGAAAAATAATACCGCTTGCAATTGTTTCTTTCCACCATAACCCCTTTTTCCCCATCGGTCTATAGAAAACTCCATCGAATGGGTGATGTCAACAAAGGCGTCAGGTGATAGATTTACTGCATGCTGTTCGAGAGTGTCATGCTCCGTGAAGAAGAAACGCACGTCAACGATGTGGACATCGATCTCATCGATTGTGTGTGTATTGCACGCGGAGTCCTGTTGCGCTATTGAACTGCCTTCTGGAAGGAGAAATCTATTGAACAAGTTGTTGCGGTATGCCCTACTCGCCATCACGCTATGTCTGGCGCTCGTGTCTGCCCCCGCTGCCTTTGCCAAGCCTGCAGGCCATCGGGGAGCTGCTGTGCATCAAGCCAGTCAGGGGACGCACCATGCCTATGGACGGAGCGGTAATCGTCACGGGCACAAACGCCACTACCGCGGACGCAAACACTATCAACCCCAGCAACACCATCGCGCCGGCACAACTTTCCATCTATCCATCCACAACTAATCGTCAGCGTCAGTGTGTTATTCGTGGCCCCCAGCGGTATTTTTTCCAGCAAGCGAAAAAATACCGCTGGGGGCCACGAATTGCATATGCGCTCGGTCACAGTGTTATGGACCGATACCACACACCGGATATTCGCTGCCTCGTCTACTTCGCTCTATTCCTCATGTACAGCGCGCCTTCACGGCGACAATGGTAGCCAGCACCAACCGGTGTCCGGGGGTTGGGGTGAGGGCCGCTCCGAGCGCGACTCGTCTGTGCAATTCGTGAGGATACTTGCAGCACCTGCTGCGTGGTCGCTGCACTACAGCGGATCGGCCCCCCACGCAGCGTAGAGGAGACGGCCGTCACGCTGACCCCACAACACTCGGCGCTATCTTTGAGCGTCACCGCTCTCACGGTGCGGATCGGTGATCTCTGTTGGCTCATGGATTCGTCCTTATCGCATGCGGGTCATACAGATGGTGACGCCCGTCGTTTTATACACACCGTGTGCGCGCAAGTCCTATCAATCAATGGGGCCTCTGCGCAGCATGCTGTCCCCCCTGATACCATGTTGGCGGCCCCGCACAAGCAGGGCCGCCAACTGGTTAGCGTCAAACACTGCTGCTACAAGAGTTACGGATTCCAACCAGCGTTAACAGTGACCGTGATGCCCCACTTATCGGCTAAATATGCTTCAACTACTGCGCGGTCCGCATCACGCAACAGCTTGTCGTAAATGAGGACTTCGCCAATAGTGCCATTCCAATAGGGGACGCCACCCGCCCCACTATCCGGGAGACCACCGATGGTGAAGTTCGGGACTTGATAGGGGTAGGCCGGGAGCTGCACCGGGCCGCCAGGCTGGGCGGAAATAATCGTGTATGCTTTTGTTGGCATAGTTGGATTCCACGCAGAGGCGCTGCCATTGATATTAAAGTTAAAGGGTTTGAAGGGAGAAGTCCCTGCATCACTCGACCACTTCCCAGCACTTAACTTCAAGTCTCCGCTATACGTGCCTGTGGTCCAAGTTCCCCCATTACTCGTAGCGGGATACGTATATCTCGGATTATGCCAGCCCACCAGGAATTGCGCCGTGGCATCATTGGCGTCCGTCACAATAAACACGGTACCGATGGTGACTGGAGTCAGCGTGCTGGCGTACCCACGATGGTTGTTGGTATTACCAGGGGAGGCGGTATCCCACACTCGCATGCCGGAACGTACGCCGGTGGCTGCCGGGGGCGTCGTGATGGTCCCCTGATAATTCGCAATCACCGAAGTATTCGCATCCATTTTGGCGGCGTCGGCCGGTGTTAACACGCGACCGCCTACCTGGTCAGTCCAGGAGGTGAGCGCGGTTACGGCGGTACCGGCAGCCCAACCAGGGAAATCGCCAACGGCAGGCAGAGCGGCGGCAGTCGTCGCCGCACAGGTAATCATGCCTTGATCCGGCGCGAGCCAAAAGTTCAACCCCGCGACGGGCGGCGGGGGCAGCAACCGCTTACGCAGTTCCACGTGGCCATCGACAAAGCTGCCGATGGCGCCTTCGTCGTGCAGCCGCTTGATATCGTCTACGCGCATAAAGGTGGCATTCGCCGCCGGCTTGGCGATATCTACGGTCATCAGATAGTTCGTCGGCCCCAGCACATCGGCCACGGCCACGTTATCTAAGTACGCGCAGTACCCATAATCGGAGGAGGACGCAGAACCGCGATTCTCCGAGGTCGGGCAGTCAAACACCTTATCCGCCACACCGGTATCCGTAATCCAACTCACGGCGGCCGGCAATCTTTCGTCATGCTCCTGAGCATACATGGTGATCGCTAGAGCTATTTGCTTCTGATTGCTGAGACATCGGGTTTGCCGCGCTTTCTCACGCGCCTTGCCGAAAACCGGGAACAGGATTGCCGCTAGTATGGCTATAATAGCGATCACGACAAGTAACTCAATCAGCGTAAAGCCGGAATGCCTGTGCTGGGGGGAAGAGATAATAGGACGCATACGAAACCTCCTTTGGAATGTGCCCAACCGAATGGGAAACCGATTGTCTAGGACTAGACTGCAATGATCGAACTTGATGCCTATGTTATATGGTTGGTTAAGAATATCACCGTTTTAACGTTTAATCAAGAGTTCTGGGTATGAGAAAACAGTGAGTTATGGTACTATTCTTATATACCTCTTTCGGGTGTTGCGAAAATTTCCGGCGCTAGCAGATGACTCAAATGGCGTGACCATGCACGTGCATCGTCACAGCGAGAGATGCGCCACGAGTCGTTCGTCTGCAACTGCATTCCCCCGGTGTTAGCAATCCGGTAGGACCAAACTCGCAAGAAAGCCGCTAGCAGCCCGCGGATAAAATCGCTTACCGTCTTTATCCGCGGGCTGCTAGGACCGGACATGCCTTATTATTCAGCACACCGCTTTGAGCGGTTCACGGTATCAGCCACCGGCTCTGCTGCTGGTCGATAACTTGGATTATTGAGAGGGTGCGATGATGCTTTCGCCACAATTCCCTTTAGTGTCCACCTTCCGCACGGCGCTATTGAATCTGCTGCACGAATTCGAATGCGGGCACTCGCGAGTCTGCCTGCCGGCGCGCGTTGACCGCTTTCCGCCGCAATCCCGGCAGATGCATTATCACACCTTACCGGAGTTAGTGTTGCAAATCTCCGGTGAAACGCTGCTGGAATGCCCGTGCGAGGACCTGCATGTGCGCGCCGGGGAGTTATGTCTCACCCAGAGTTGCCTGCCGCATTACGAACGCCCGCAAGAGACCGCCAGCCCCTTCCTCAACTTGGTGCTACTCTTCACCGATCAGCATATCGGTGTGCACGCCGCCGGGGATAGCGGCGGCAAAATATGCACCCTGCAACGCATTGACCTGTATACGCGACACATCGATGGCATGCTCACCTACATTGCGCAGATGACACAGCATTGGCAGATGGCATCGCCCTGGCATCGCCAGATCATCTGTGGCCTGGGGATGGCTCTGGTCAGCGAACTACTGGAGGCGCTGGACCAATCGGCACTTTCCGCGCCGGCGGTGCCGCACAAGGTCATGCTGTGTACCAGCCTGGTCATGCGGCAACTCAGTGACCCGCACCTTTCCGTCAAGACGCTCGCTGACCATCTCGACTGGACGCCGGATTACCTATCGTTCGCCTTCCATGCCGCCACCGGCACCCGCCTGCACACCTTTATCGCGACCCAACGCCACCTGTTGGCCAAGCGCCTCCTCACCGGTAGCGATCTATCCATCGCCGAAATCTGCCGGGCCTGCGGCTACGAAGATCCCTCCTACTTTACGCGCATCTTCAAGCGCTTCCAGGACTGCACCCCCGGCACCTACCGGCGTCAACATGAATAAATAGCGCAGCGCCCGACCTACCACTCGGGCGCTGCTGGGGCATATCTGCTCGCAGGTAAAATGTGATAGCTATGTTGCCCATCAAGCAATGACGGTCGGCCGTGACCCGCAACTGGTGGCGGAACACCCCGTGCACATCCAAAGGCTTCCGTGATGAGAAGCAGACTTCATGACTCGTCTATTTTTGAGTCACGAAGTCTCTGGACTCGCTACACTTACTAACCAAAGAAAGCAGGAATAGTGACCGCACCAGCGAAATAACTTTTGGCATAACCGCCGGATGTGTCGGGTACACTCTCCCATGTCTGCCGGCGCCGTGCATCAACGAGAGTAGGATTTTTGCCCATGAGTTTCAGTGATATTTTAGACACCTACGCCAAAGAGGTGTCAGAGTGGCTTGATCAGTCGAAGAAGGTCGTCGCGGCGGTACAGCGCTTGCAGAAAGCCGTGGCAAACGGTAATGTGCGCGACCTGGAAAAACTGCGCGCGAACGCGCGCAGCGCGCAGGAATCGGCGCAAGGGCGGGCCGAGACCATCGCGCCATTGACCTTTGACGCGGCGGCCTACCTGACGCCCGAGGGCGCGTTTATCCCCGAGTTGCAGGCGGCCGCGGAACGCGCGGGGGTCAAGCTGTCGGTACGCGACGGGTTGATCTTCTGCTACCCCGTCTTGCTCCATCTGGCGCCGGAGCTGTCGGCGGTACGCATTGAGAAACGCCTGGAACCGAATATCCGCCCGGAAGTGCTGGCGGCGCAGTTGAAAAAGATACAGAGTCGCGAACCGAAGTCGCGCCCGGACCGCTTCATCGAGGCGTTATTTGACGCCTACGAGCTCGTGCGCGCCAAGCGCAGCCTCGATGCGTACATCGACATTCCGTTGACGCAGATTTACCAGGTGTTGACGCTGCTGCCCGGGGCGGACAAGGAATACACGATCCTCGACTTCACGCGCGACATCTATTTCCTCGACCTCAGCGGTCTCAACGTAACGAAGAAAGGGTTCCACATGGCGCTGACGGCCAGCACCGTCAGCCGGGAGCGCAGCGCGAAAATTCTCAAATTCGTCACGCGTGACGGCTATGAGAAAGAGTTCGCGGCCATTAAATTTTCGGCGGGCGCGGCATGAGTATTACCATTAACGAGTGGGTCACCCGCCTGCGTGACGAATATCTGCTGGAATTTATCGCCGACGGCGGCGCAGCGGTGAAGATCGCCGTGGCGACCCCGGAACTGCGCGATGCCGTCGCGCCGGCGGTGCGGCAGGCGGCCGACGGCTACCTCACCGCACATGTCGATGCCGCGCAGACGAAAGTGCACATGGTCCATCAGTTGTTTCACGCGGTGGCGCGGCAGGTGGATTGGGACGGCATGGCGGAACGCTGGCTACGCGCCGCGCTCCCCGCGTGCGGCATCCTGGTGGAACCCGAGCAACCGTTCTCCGACATGGAAACCATCGCCCACGCGAATGGGCGCAGCGTGCAGATGCTCTATGGCGATATCAACCGCCTCATCACAAACGGCATTCTCTGCGACTACCGCATGGGCAAAGAATTCCGCACCGCGATGGCGATGCTCTGCCTCTGGCGCATCAACCCGCAAAACGTCTCGTCCAACGATGCGGAGATGCTGAAGCAATGGCTGATCGGTGAGCGCTGCAACCTGAGCGCGCTGAAACGCATGCAAATTCACCAGCGCATCGGCCGGCATAATGCGCGCCTGCTGCTCGCGTCGCTGGCCACCTGGTCACGCCTGGTCGGCTATCGCGGGTTCGTGTTGACGCTTGACCTCACCACGGTGATCGAGAATGACGTCTCGCTGCTGACGCCGGTGGTACGCTACTCGCGCGCGGCGGTGCTGGATACCTATGAAGTGCTGCGCCAGTGCATCGATGAAGTCGACGAGATGACGCACTTCCTGCTGGTGGCGATCACCGGCGGCGGCCTGCTTGATCCGAACAACCCGCGGCGGAACGTGGATAATTACACGGCGCTGAAGCTGCGCATCATCGACGAAGTCCATGACAAACATCGGGCGAACCCGTTGAATGTGATGGTGCGGCTCGGTGAACCCGCGCCGGAAGGAGCCGCGGTATGAACCGTGAAACCATTGACCGCCGCCGCGCGATCGAAGCCCTGCGCGCCGGGGTGCCCAATCGGGACGTCGTGCGCTTGCTGCCGCCCGACCAGCACAACATTGACGAGAAGTTCCAGGCGCTACTGGCGGACGCGGAGCATGGGTTAGCCGAAGGGAAACAAGCGCAGGGTCTGCTGCTGGAAGGCGACTTCGGCACCGGAAAATCCCACTGGTTGGAGTATTTCCGTCACCTGGCGCTGGAGAACCATTTCGTCTGTTCCACCGTGGTGTTGAACAAGGAAACACCGCTTTCCGCGCTCTCGAAGGTTTTTCGCGCCTGCGTGGACACCGCCGTCATCCCGGGCAAGGTCGGCCCGGCGCTGGAGGAGATTGCCCACGATTACGACATCGGCGGCGCCGCGCGCTTCGGGCAGCTCGCCGATTGGCTGCAGCAGACGCCAGGAATGGACCCGCGCTTCGCGGCGACGCTGTGCCTGTTCGCCAATGACCCCTCCGACTACATCCGCGAAAAGGTGATCGCCGAGTGGACGGGCAGCCCCATGCTGGTCAGCGAACTGCGGGCGGCGCTGCGCGAAATCGGCGAGCAGCATCACTACACCGTCGGCGCGCCCATTCGTGGGGCCATCCAGCAGCGTTTCGCCTTCCTGACCCGCTTTTTCCACGCCGCCGGCTATACCGGGTGGGTGGTGCTCCTCGACGAGACGGAGATGATTTCCAAGTACAGCGTGCGCCAGCGCGGGCGCGCCTACTCCTACCTCGCTCAACTGCTTGGCCTGGTAAAGGGGGTCACTATCCCCGGACTGGCCACCGTGTTTACCATCACGCGCGATTACACCGGGCAGGTGCTCTACGGGCGAAAGAATGACCTGGAGATGGTCCCCGCCAAGCTGCAGGGCACCAAAGATGAAGAACACGCCGAAGCCGCGGGCATCGGCATGGCGGCCATAAAGAACCGCGGGTTGTCACTGCGCCCGCCCACACAGAAACAGGTGGACGAGATCTATCAACGGGTACGCAGCCTGTACGCCGAGGCCTACCAATGGACCCCGCCGGACATGGCCTCGGTACGTGAATACGCCGCCAGTACCGGCATGCGCCAGTACGTGCGCTCGTGGATCAATGCCTGGGATTTGCGCCGTCTCTACGACGTCAACGCCGAACTGGTGGTGGAGACCGTGGCGTCATCCTATGAGGAAGATGCCGACTTGCAGGTCAGCGAAGCGGACCCTGATGCGCCGCAGATTGTGCTCTAAGGACGCGCCATGGCTATCGCTTTTCATGATACCGATGAGATGGCGCACCTGGGCACGGCGGCGTTTTTGCACATCGCCCCGCCGCTCCCCGGCGATGAGCAGCGCTACGGCGCGCTCTTTATCATCAACGCGCGCGGGGAACCGCTGGAGTTCGCCTACAATCGCCTGGAACTGCAGCACCCCACGCTTTGGCGCTCCATCGACCGCGAGCAGGCCGCCATCCGGCGCTTGGCCATCAGCCTCTTTGAGGCGGTCACGCTGGCCCCATCACTCCTCATCTGCCGGGCGGACGCCGTCGGTCCGCACATCTTCGGCGCGAGCGGTTTCACCTTACCGATCCCCGTGGTCCGCTTGGCCCCGACCGCCACGCTGGCCGGGTACGTGAGCTGTGAAGCGCAGCAGACCATCGAGACGGTCGATGAAAACGGCGAATGTCAGGATGTCCACCTCTTCTGGACGCCGCGCCCGCCGGAAGGTCCGGTCGCCGAACTCTTCGCCCGCCTGCTCGAACGCGGCCTGTCCCTGGAACCTTTCGCACGGGCGCAGCAGGGGATACGCGAAGTCTATGGCGAGCTGTGGGGAACGCAGCCGTGATCACAGGAGCGAACGAGCCGCGCCCGGATCTCCCTACCGATGGCGCTGATTCGCCGGCCACGCTGCTGTTTCTCCCTCCGGCGGTCCGGACGTCGGATCAGCCCGGCCATCTGTTGGCGTACACCTCGCCGCCGCTCGCGCGCAGTCTCCGGCATTGGTATGACACCGATGCCCCGCAACATCAGGTCGGCTACGTGAAGCTATGGCCGGCGCAGGCGGTGGATCTGCAACGGCTGCTCAATCCCCCGCCGCCCTTCACCACCGAAAACGAGACGGGCAAGGGCAAGCCGGGCGATCAGGCCGGCATCTCGGAAGCGGTGAGTCTGCGGCGCGCGCGGCGAGAAGCGCTGGCGCGACGGCTATTCGTGACATTGCAGCCGCCACCGGAATCCTTGCTGCGCATGCATGGCGCGCTGTCCTGGCCTGGTCCCTTCTTTCCCTACCAGTTGACCGGCATCCGCGCCTTGCTGCATGCGGAGCAACTGCTGCTGGGCGATGAGATGGGACTGGGGAAAACCATTCAGGTGATTGCCGCCCTGCGCATTCTCCTCTACCGGCGGGAATTGGAGCGCGCGCTCATCGTCGCCCCGGCCAGCTTGCTGGCGCAGTGGCAGCAGGAGATCGCGCGTTGGGCGCCGGATTTGCGCGTGCTCACCCTGCATGGCAGCGCGGAGGAGCGCCGTCGATTGTGGGCATACCGGGCGCACATTACCCTCACCACTTACGAAACGTTGCGCGAGGACTGCGCGGGTCATGCCGCCCGCGGCCCGCGCGCCGAAGAGTGGGGCGTGATCGTGCTGGATGAGGCGCAGCGCATCAAAAGCCGCGTCTCGGAGCTGGCGCGCATCTGCAAACGCCTACCACGGCAGCGCGCGTGGGCGTTGACCGGCACGCCGATGGAAAATCGCCCGGATGACACGGCGTCCATCCTGGAATTCGTCACCGGGAGGCCGGTGCCCGCCGATGGCCCGCTGCTGCGCGCCTTGCTGAACCAGCACCTGCTGCGCCGCAAGAAAACCGATGTCCTGCGTGATTTGCCGCCCAAAATCGTCATCGATCTCCCGTTGACCATGCCCCCCGCGCAACGCCGCGCCTATGAACGCGCCGAGCAGGAGGGCATTATCGCCCTGCGTGGGCACGGCGACGTGCGTATCGAGCATATCCTCGCGCTCATTACGCACCTGAAGCGCCTGTGTAATTTCTCGCCGGAGGGGGTATCCGCCAAACTGGACGATGTGCGCCGCCGCCTGGATGAGTTAGTCGCCGACGGGCATCGCGCGTTGATTTTCACCCAGTACACGGGCGACGAGAGCGGGGCGCGCCGCATCGCCGCCGGGCTGCAGCGCTTCAAGCCGTTAGTCTTCACCGGCGAACTGAGCCTCGATGCGCGACGCGCGCTCATCGAGCAATTTCGCCACGGCGACCACCAGGTGCTTATCCTCTCGCTGCGCGCCGGCGGGCAGGGGCTGAATCTGCAGCAGGCCTCCTACGTCTTCCACTTCGACCGCTGGTGGAACCCGGCGGTGGAACAGCAAGCGGAAGACCGCACCCACCGCATCGGCCAGACGCGGCCGGTGCACGTCTACCGCTACCTGATGGCCGACACCATCGAACAACGCATCGACGATCTCCTCCGCCGCAAAATGGACCAGTGCGCGGACCTGATCGACGGCGCCTCCCCCGAACTGTCGCGCCTGTTGACCAAGGATGATTTCCCGACGTTGTTTGGGTTGGATGAGCAGGCGCCGTGACACCCGTTGGAGCAATGTCATGCAAATTAGCTCTGCCCGGTTGCTTGACTGAATGGCTGGCTCGTACGAATGGTATTGGCCAATGCCATTCAAATAAGCCAGCTTCTGCTGGCAAGAGAAACGCTTTGTGCGCCGCAGTCCCGCACCGGATGCGGCGCTGCGCAGGAAAAAACCAGACGATGGTTTTTCGGCACCGCCTACGTGCTGTCCCCTTGCCCTGAAAGGGCACGCAGCCACTAGCCACGGGCGCCAGCCCGTGGAACCAGATGCCCAGCAAAGATGGCGAGCCCTGACAGGGCGACAGACGTTCCTGCTGTCGCCCTGTCAGGGCTCGGGAATCGGGAGGACACCACCACCACGGGCTGGCGCCCGTGGCTAGTCGCTGCGAGCCCTTTCAGGGCTGGGAGAAGAAACCGGTGTGTGTTTCTGCTGATAAACACGATAGTTCTGAGTGTTTCTCGTAAAGACCGGCCAATACAGTCCATGCGAGCTAGTCATTGAGTCGACCAACCGACAGAGCTTATTTGAATGGCATTGGGCTATGGGCCTGTCTTGAGGAGAAACGCGCACCATATATCGTGTCCATCCGCAGAAGAACACACCACCGTCTCCCCGTTGTAGGGGCCGTCCGCCGTGGCGGCCCGCACGTGTCGCGACCGGGGCCGTGTGGCGTGAGGAGGGCGGGAAGTGAGCCCAAGCGGCGCACCTTGCCGCTCGCACGACCACGAAACACCATAACACTACCACGGGCCGCCACAGCGGGCGGCCCCTACCGCGAAAGACGCAGCCGCAATCAGTGGCATATCGGTGTCTTGAGTCTCAGCACAGCGATTGCGGTAATTTTGCCGCCATCAGACTACGCTCCGGACATTATTGGCGCTGGCTTATTCTGCCAGCGGCAGGGTGAACGAGAACGTGCTTCCCTGCCCGAGGGCGCTCTCCACCCAGATACGCCCGCCGTGGGCTTCCACCAGCAAGCGCGTGATATATAATCCCAGCCCAATGCCGTCTGCCCGACGTTCTCCTTTTGCACGATAAAAGCGGTTAAAGAGATGCGGCAGGTCATCGGCATGGATACCGGAACCGTGGTCTATGACGGCGAGGGTGATCTGATCGCCGGTGTGCCGTACTCGGATATGGATAGGTGTGTCCGGCGTAGAATATTTATGGGCATTCGTGAGCAGGTTGACGAGGATACGCTCCAAGCGTGCCTCATCAACCAGCACGGTAGGCAGTGCGTCCGGCACATCCAGGATGATACGCTCCGGTGAGAGTACGGCCGCATTGCGCGTAAGAAACTCGGGAAGGAAGGTGGTCAGTACGTAGCGCTGTGCATTGCATGCCTGCTGCCTGCCCTCCAAGCGTGCAGCCTCCACCAAATCTTCGATCATGGTATCCATCCGGCGAATGCCGCGGGAAATCGCGTCCAGGCTGAAGCCCAGATCTGCCCCTGACCCACCGTCCTCGACCAACGACTGCAGTAATTGCGCATGGCCTTTGATGATCGTGAGCGGGGCGCGCAAGTCATGGGAGACCATATGCATGAAGGTCTTCATTTGTTCTTGCAGGTGGTGCAGTTCCGTCACGTCCGTGAAGGTGGCGACGACGCCGAGCATGTTGCCATCCGGAGTACGGATAGGTGCACTACTACAGGTGTACCAGCGGATCTGCTCATCCGAACGATAGAGGCAGATGACTAATCCCGCAACATGTTCACCCTGGAGCGCACGCCAGGTCGGCGTCTCTTCGCGCGCCACCTGCCGGCCATCGGCGAATTCCATCCGCAAGGCGGGGACACGCTCTGCCAGCGGGAGCGCGCGCATTTCCGGGGTGTAGCCGAGAATGGCCTCCGCCGTCGGGTTCATGCGCATGATCATGCCGTGGGCATCCGTAATCACGACGCCATGCGCCATCGCCGAGATCGTCGTTTCCAACTCGGCGGCCTGGCGTTGCACCTGAATTAACAAGCGCTCACGCTCTGCCGACGCCTGCATGCGTTCCATGGCGATGGCGATATGGTCCGTCACCGTGCGCATCAGCGCCAGATCATCCTCGCTGAACTGGTCGCGCGTACGCGTGCCGAAGGAGAGCGTGCCGATCACCCTGCCGCCGGTGGAGAGCAACGGATGGCAGGCATAGGCGCGGATGCCGTAGCCTTTCACCAGGTCCGTACGCACGTCCGGGGTGTGTGCGATGTCTTCCGCCACAATGTGGCACCCCTGCTCGGCCACACACCCGCACACCGCGACACCGTAATCGAGCCATTCGATGGCGGCGGCTTCCTCGGGCGGGATGCCGGCATAGGCATTCAGGCGCAAGCGTCCGGCCTCCGGTACGACCAGGAAGTTGAAGAATGCCTGACAATCGAGAAGTTGCATCACCTCACGCGCCAATGACTCCACCACGCCCAGTGGATCGTCCGTCTCCAAGAGCCTTCCAGTGGTATCGGTCAACAGTGCCAGCCGACGCGTTTGCGCCTGCAAGGCAGCCTCGGCCCGCCGTTTCTCGGTAACATCATGAAAGACGAGCACGACGCCGGTGACCTGACCGGCGCGATCCCGGATCGGCGCCGCGCTATCCGCAATGGGAATTTCTCGTCCATCTTTGGTGATCAACGCCGTATGGTTGGCAAGCTCGACCACGTGTCCTTCGCGCAGCACGCGGCCCACGATGTCCTCACCCGGCGCGCCGTTCTGCTCGTTGATAATCCGAAAGACGCTGCAGATCGATTGCCCCAACGCTTCTTCAGCGTTCCAGCCGGTCAGGGCGTCGGCAACAGGGTTCTGGAAGGTGATATGCCCGTCCATATCCGTCGCGATGACCGCGTCGCCGATGCTGGTCAGCGTGACCTGTAGCCACTCGCGATGCTGCCGCAGTGCTTCTTCGGCTTGCCGGCGCTCGGTCACATCCATGCCGTAGATACGGATCAGCCCGTCCTGGGGTAAATAGCTCATCGACTGCTGGAAGTGGTGATCCCCAATCTGCACGTCACGCATCCAGGTCTCGGTTCGGCCGTCGCAGAATACCTGTCGCGCCGCCTCCCAGTCCGTCAACCAGGGATGCTGCAGTCTTTGCGCCGGGAGTGTCGGGAAGAGACGCTGCATCGCCGGATTCATGTAGCGAATCGCGCCATCCAGACTGAGTTCCATGACTGGGTTCGGATTTTGCTCCGGGAATGACGCCAGATAGGCGAGTTTACGCTCGCTCTGCTTCCGGTCGGTGATGTCATGCACCATGCCGAGCGAACGCACGATCCGGCCGGAGGCATCCCGCACGTGCTCGCACTTTTCATGCACGTAACGCACTTCACTCGTCGCCTCCCGCAGCACCCGGTGTTCGATCTCATAGCTGTCTCGTCCCTCACGCAGCGAGGCGGTATAGGCGTCATCCACGGCGGCACGATCGTCGGGATGCACGGCCGCCAAAAACGCCTGATATGTCGCCCCGAACTGCTGGGGATACAGGCCGAAGATGCGGTAGACTTCATCTGACCAGGTGAGGGTGTTCTGCACGAGATCGAGTTCCCAACTACCGAGATGGGCAATCGCCTGTGCGCGCGTCAGCCGGTCTTCGCTCTCGCGCAAGGCCTCTTGCGCCAGCTCATGCGCCACGCGCAGCCGGAGCGCGCTGATGCCGTAGGCCAGGTCATCAGCCAATTCCGTCAGCAGTTGCACCTCGTCGGCGGTGAAGGGGTCCGCTGCCGGCGAATAAATCGTGATCGCGCCAAAGGTCTGGCCCTCCGCCAATAATGGCAAGGCGATGGAGGACGCATACCCGCGCTGGAGCGCTTGCTCGCGCCAGGGGGCAAACTGTGGATCGGTCAGCATATTGCGACACGAGCAGACCTGCCCGCTACGGATGGCCGTGCCGGTGGGACCGCGCCCACGTTCCGTATCCGCCCAGGTGAGCTGCAGCGTCTCCAGATAGCCTTCCGCAAAACCGGCACAGGCCACCGGGCGCACGGTCTTGTCTGCGTCTTCCTCGGCATACCCGACCCACACCATCGTGTGGCCGCAGTCCTGCATAATGATCTGGCATACCTCGCGTAACAGCGCCGCTTCATCCGTGGCATGCAGCAACATCTGATCGCTGTTGCTCCGCGCGCGAAGGGTACGATTCATCTGTTGGAGTTGTGCCTCATGGCGCGTGCGTTCTTCCAGCGAGCGGGCCAGTTGGATATTGCCGTAGCTTAACTGCGAAACCATGCGGCCGAACTTCATGAGGAATGCCATGCCGGAATCCACGGCGTCCCGGCGTAACCGGGGGGCAGCGTCAATCGCCGCTAGATAGGCCTGCTCATCGAAGCCATATTGCCGCGCCTGCGCGCGGAACAGATCATAATCCGGCGATTCATCCGCAAAGAAAAACTGGCCCGAAAAAATATTGCCGACATGCTGATCGCCCACCATGAGCGGCGTGGCGATGTCCCACATATGGTTCTTGCACTGGTATAGCCGGCACTCGCCCGGTGGCACATCCTGGGTAAGCAGCGTATCACTCTCGATGCAATGCGCGCAGGTCTGCGGATGCACGCGGTGGAACTGCGTACAGACCTGCTGCCACCCGACGCCGACCAGTACCTGGCCTTTGAGGTCGATGAGTGCCATGGGAATGTGCGCCAGCGCGTAGAAATCATCCATCAGTGACTGGATCGCCGCGACGTCGATGATGTCCGCCAGCGCCAGATTCCCGATGTCGCCTTGCGGAGAGAGGATGCTGTCGAGTTTCAGTCTGACGCGTTGTTCGCTCTGTTGCAACGCCACCTCGGCCTGCTTGCGCCGGGAAATATCACGGGCGATGTGCAAGGCCCCGATCAGCCGTCCCTGCTCATCACACCTGGGGGTGGTGCTGACGAGAAAATCGCCGCCCAGGCAGGGCTCGTGGAGCTCGATAATATGTTCTTGTCCGTCCCGGCACGTCAACGCGTGAGGACAGCATGCCGGCGGAGCGGATGCGCCATGCACCACCTCATAGCAGTGCAGACCGACGCATTGTGCGGGTGTTGTGCCCAGCCGTTCCGCCATAGCCCGGTTCACCCGCACAATGCGATGTCGGGTATCCAGGATCGCGATCAGGTCCGGAATCGCCTCGAAGGTCTGCTCCCAATCCTCATTGGCACGCTGCAACGCTTGCTCGTGGTTACGCAACGCCTCTTCGGCGCGCCTCCGCTCTGCGCTCTCGATCACCTGCCATCGCCCTTCACGTCGGATGATGGCGAAGGCATGATTGCTCACCACCTCCATGATCTCCACCGCGCTACACTTGGTGAGACTATACGTGCATAAGGCGAGCATGGGATGCTGGCCGAGCATACGGTCAATCTGCGCTTCGTATGCGGTAAACTCCTGCCACGCGGATGATTCCAGCCAGCAGGTATTGCCGGTGAGGCGCAACCCGGCAAACCCCTTGCGCTGGGCGATGGTGAGTTTCTCCACCCATCTTTGCAGCACGCGGTCCGCTGCAAACGTGCCATCGGCCATGTACCACTCGCGGTAATCGATGATTTCGAGTTGCCCGCTGCGGAAGTAGTCGTCCAGATTGCCCAGCGCTTGCGTCAAGGCTGCCGTGGCCTCTTCCACAGTGAGCGGTTCGGCGGTGACCCACAGGCAACATTCATGCTGCGCCAGTCCTGCCGTGAAATAGGGGAGCAGGATATCGAGCAAGTCTTGCTTATCCTGATAGAACTGGCAGAAATGCGTGCCCCACGGGACCTGACTCATGACCTCGATACCAGTTGTTCTCATCGTGTCTACCCTTACATCTACATGGACATCACTGCACGCAGTAGCCAACCCAACGCGCTCGCTGGGAATCCTGTCTTCATGGCATGCTGATACGCGTGCACACCAGCCGGTACGTCCTTTTGTTTCTCCAGCATGATTGATAGCCGTCGACCATGCTGTTACCGTGACACAACATGTATGCGAGAAAGTGAGCACTCCCACACGTTAGCACAAATGAACGGAGGTATTTTTCCTCACACCATATGGAATATTGGTTCGGTGAAACCATGAATCATCCCTGCCGATGTGGCAGGTAAACAACGCAAGTTCGCGAGAACACCGGTCAAAAAGACCAACTACCATCGGATTTGGCGAATATGCCGTGCGATGCGCATCCCACGGCGAAAGCCAATTGCCTGACTGGCCTGCTGTACATCGTCTCCCCAGCCCGAAAAGGACACAGGCGGTGAGTGGGCCTGTGTGACCCGCTCACCGCCTGCGTGCGCCGCATATGCGGCAACCGTGTAACTCGCCTCATTATTTTCGCGTTCTATTTCGGGGACAGACTACTCAATTACCCCTTGCGTTCTTGTTCGTGCTCTTTGCTTTTCGGTTTCGGTCCTCGTTTCCCAGGGAGCACTGGACGCCCGAGACGGGCCTCCAGGTGGGCGAGAAACTCCGGCGACCCCACCGGACGGCCGGTGTGGGTGCTGCGACGCAGGGAGTCCAGGGTGGCGAGATCGTCCACCGCCAGCCACGCGGCCCAGTCAGGTACCGCAGCGGTAGCTGACGGCAGGCGTGTCAGCAACGGATCATCACGGAGACCGCAGTGCGTGGCGGCACTGCTCCAGCGATAGTCGCTGGCTGTCGCGACCAGGCCGGCGCGCACCGGGTTCCGCTCCACATAACGCATGGCGGCCCAGAGATGGGCCTCATCCAACACACAGGAAAAGAAGCGACCTTGCCAGACGTGCCCGGTACACTGCTCACACCGGTTGCGATACACGGCATACGCGGTATGCGCATCGCGTAACGTCTCACCCAGCGACGCCGCCGTCTCCGGGATGCCGACCAGGTGGATATGATTGGGCATGAGGCAGTACGCCAGCACGGCCAATCCCCGTCACGCGGCATCGGCGTGCAGCCGGCGCAAGTAGAGCTGGTAATCCGCGTCGGTAAAGAACAGCTGTGCCCGCCGATTCCCCCGCTGGGTGATATGGTGCGCCACGCCAGGCGCAATGATCCGTGCAAGACGTGCCATACCATCAGTATGACCACAACCGACAGCGTAGTCAAGGAGATAAGTAGTCTTGTCAGTAACTTCGTCTCTGCACTCCGGCCTGGTCGAGTCGTGCGGACTCCCCGCCGTGGGCCAGGGCGCACGGCGGTCGGTGACCGGGGAGGGCCGGGGGGCGGTTAGGCGGCGGGACTCACGACCAGGCCCAGTTGCTGTGCCCGTTTGGTGAGGGCCGTGATTTGGCGCTGCCGGTAGCGCTCCTCCTCGCGCTGGGCGCCCACGTCCACGTACGCCTGCCCGTAGCGCATCAGGTAATAGTACTGCTCGGCGATTTTGCGGGCGATGGCCACGATGGCTTTGCCGGCGCCGATGCGCACGGCCAGTCGCCGGTAGCAGGCGCCCAGCGCGGTGTCGGTGCGGCTCACGGCGGCGGCCGCTTGTTTAAAGATCACCGCTGCTGGGTGGGTGCCCGGGCGCGTGCGGGAGGACAGCCGCTTGCCGCCACTGATTTTCGGCACGGGGGCCAGCGTCAAGTAGGCGGTAAAGTGCTTGGCCGTCAGCCATTTCGTCAGGTCACGCCCCATCTCGGCTTGCAGGCCCAGGGCGCTCGACGCGGCGATGCCGGGTAACTGGGTGGCGTCCTGGCCGGTCAACGCGACGAGATAGCGCCTGACGGGAAACGCCGGGGCGTGTTTGCCCTGCGCGGGCGGCATCGGCGTCGCGGCCCCGTGGGCCGCCACGTCCTCATCCGCGCTCGGGAGCCCCTGCTGCAGCGTCGCTTCGATCGCCGCATCCAGGTCGGTCACCTGGCCGGTGAGCAGGTCATAGCGGGCTAACGCTTGCGTGAGCGCCAGCACCTGCTGGGGCAGATAATGGCCGGTGAGCGCCGCCTGCAGTTCCTCCGGCGTACAGGCACAGCGGGGATCACGATACGTGGCCAGCACGGCGGGGTCATGCTCGCCCTCCACGATGGCGCGCACGATCCGCATCCCGGTGACCCCCGCCAAGTCACTGAGCGTTTTGTGCAGGCGCACGTTCATGACATCCAGGGCTTGCTGCATGCGCCGCAGTTCGTCGGCGGCCAGCCGGATGAGTCGGGTGCGTTGGCGATAGTAACTCTGCAACGGACGATCCTCAGGGGACGGGCGAAACGAGGCGGACAGCAGGCCATATTTGTGCAGTTTTTGCCGCCAACGACAATCCAGCTTATCATCTTTCCGACGGCCGGGCACGCTCTTGACGTGGGTGGGATTGACCAGGTAGACCTCCAGGCCCGCGGCCTCCAGCAGGTCGTACACCACCATCCAGTAGACGCCGGTGGACTCCAGGGCCACGGTGGTGACGCCCTGGGCGCCGAGGTAGGCGACCAGCGCCTTCACCTCGTCGGTCGTCCCGCCGAACTCGCGCACCTCGATCTCGTCGCCGATCTCCACCGCCACAAAATGGGACGCCGCCCCCGCCAAATCGATGCCGGCGGCATGGCGATGCACGACGGAGAGATCCTCCACTCGCTGGTACCGTTTGGTAAACCGGCTGGGCTTGGTGGCGCGACGTGGGGATGTGGATTTACGAGAGAGCTGGGACATGGTAGACTGACCTCCGGGAAAGATGGCGTGTCCCGGGCCGACGCCGGGCAAGAGGGCAAGTCTTGTCATCGGGAGCGTGCCTCGGTTCGCCACCGGGCACCTCACCACGTGT
>DASXVL010000411.1:0-6824 GCA_036504255.1 Armatimonadota bacterium
GATTCTGCCGCAGTATTTCGTAACAAGGCGTGAGGATAAAGATGGGAAAGGGCAGTAATTCAATCGCGGAGGCCAGGAACGTGCTCTCCCGTTGCATCGCCTCTTCGGCGCGTTTTCGCGCGGTGATGTCGATATTGAAGCCCATGATGCCATGCAAACGCCCATCGACATAGATGGGCGCGACGATATTCTGAAAGACGCGCCGCTCGTCAGCAACGGTGTATTCCACTTCAACCTGCACGACGTCACCCGCGGACGCGCGACGGTTATTCTCCTGCCAGATAGCGAGTTCCTCCGGCGACAGGTGCGCATCTTCCGGAAGTTGGCCCAGGAGATCACCCCAATGATCCACCAACGCCTTATTTTCCATGATGCATCGCCCATCAATATCCCGCGCCCAGAATTCAAACGGCGCATTATCCACGACGGCGCGCAGCAAGGCTTCGCGTGCCCGCAACGCCTCCTCCGCCTGTTTCCGCTCGGTGATATCATGCGCATAGACCACCACCCCCGTGATCCGTCCCTCGGCATCACGCCAGGGCAGTGCGGTATTCTCGTAATGCAACATGGTGGTGTCACGCGGCATGTCTTTCTCATAGCGGACACTCTCCCCCGTTGCCATCACGCGCCGATTAATCGCATCCAAGCGTTCTGCTTCCTCAGGGGAAAAAACGTCGTGATCCGTTTTGCCAAGCGTTTCATCCTCGGTCAAATCGATCACCGTTTTCGGCGCCCAGATGTAGCGGAGTTCTCGATCAAGAATATAAAACAAGTCCGGGGAATTACGAATAATGTGCGACAGCCGTTCCTCACTGGCCCGCAACGCGTCTTCCGCCTGTTTGCGCGCGGTAATATCCGTGAACGTCGTCATGGTCAGCGCGGGTTTGGCGTCGCCGACGCGGCAGCGGGGCACTGAACTGATAATGATCCAATGGTAGTCCTGCTCTTCGGGGAAATAGACGCCGCACACGACATCCGTGACCGGTTTTCCTGTCCGTAAGGCAATATTCGACGGCATATCCTCGGGCCCGAACGGCACATGATCTTCGTGAATCAACGCCCAGCGGGGGTCATAACTTGATGCGCCCAATAACTGCCCCATGGTGAGGCCCAGGATGTGACTCGCCGCCCGATTCGCCTCAATAATCCGGGTATCCGCATCCTGGAATACCACGCCTTGTGCCATGGTATCAAAGAGAAAGCGATACTTTTCCTCGCTCTCCTGCAGTTGCTGTGCGGCCAATTTGCGCTCGGTGATATCGCGGGTGATGGTCAGCACACATGGGTCACCATTCAGTTCGATCAGTTTCGCTGACATGGACCCGGTGAGTAGCTGCCCGTCCTTGCGTCGAAATTCCGCTTCCATCCCCAGCAGCTCACCATGCGTGCGCAACGCCGTCAACAGTTGTTGCCGGTCTTCCGGATGAACCCAGATATCAATCCCCCCGGCCAGCGAGGAGCGACCGATGACATCGTCACGGGTGAAGCCGGTCATCTGCGTAAAGCCATGATTGATCTCCACATAGACGCCATCCTCCAGCCGATTGATGTTGATGGAATCCGGACTGGTATAGAAGGCTTTGGCAAACTTCTCTTCCGAGGCGCGGAGCGCCCGTTCCGCGCGACGGCGTTCGGTGATGTCGCGAAAAAACACCGCCATGCGGCCTGGCGCCGTCTGAAACGCTGAGATCTCATAGGTGCCGACGATCTCCCCATGCGCATAGGTGACTTGCTCGTCTTCATAGCGTTCTCCCGTGCGCGCCACGCGGCGATAGGCCTCCGGGATGGGGGTGTGCCGCAACGGAGGAAACGCCTCGTCAATCGTCAGGCCGAGAAGCGATGCGTGATCCACGCCGAGAATGCGATTTGCCGCAGGATTATAGCCGATAAACAGCAAGCGCCCGTCGGGCTGTAGTTCATATTCATGGGCGCCATAGGGAGCGGCTTCGATTAACGCGTGCAATCGCTGTGCGGACCCGCGTACTTCCGCTTCCGCGCGCCGTTGCCGTTCACGTGTGCGGAGCGCGGAAATGCCATAGGACAGATCGCCGGCCAGTTCCGTCAGGAGTGCTACTTCCGCAGGGGAGAATGCATACGCTCTGTCACCGTACAAGGCCAACGCGCCAATCACCGCGCCACCGATCTCAAGCGGCAAGGCGATCGTCGAATGAAATCCGCGTGATAACGCCGCTTCACGCCAGGGGGCGCATGCCGCGACGCGCCCGATGTCTTCTTGGATCGCGGGCTGCCGCGTCCGAATCGCCATACCCGCCGGATCGCATGGCTGCTCATCGTCGGCCCAGGAAAAGTGTATCTGCTCCAGATAGCCTTGCGCATTCCCGGCATGGCAAATCGGGCGTACCGTGCGTTGCGCATCGTGCTCCGCAAACCCGACCCAGGCTAATCGATATTCGCCGATCTCGACGGCGATTTCACAGATGTGTTGGATGAGTGCGGTTTCCGTCGCGGCGTGCATGAGCGCCTGGTTGACCGAAGAGAGCAGGCGCAAGGCACGATTCGTGTGCTGGAGTTCGACCAGGTATTGTGACTCCGCCATGCCGGATGTCTCACCCGCCATTGGGGATGACTGCGCCGCATCGGGTCTATCGTCCGGCTGTTCGTCCTGCTTGCCCATCACTGCCCTCTACACCAGGAGCGATCGTGACAATATCATAACAAGACACAGCCATAGCAGAGGTAATGGTTCTGGCACCATCGCGGGCAGCAGCGACGCTTTTTCACATTGGCTATTTCGGGGCTATTTCGGGGACAGACTACTTATCTCCTTGACTACGCTGTCGGTTGTGGTCATACTGATGGTATGGCACGTCTTGCACGGATCATTGCGCCTGGCGTGGCGCATCATATCACCCAACGGGGGAATCGGCGGGCACAGCTGTTCTTTACCGACGAGGATTACCAGGTCTACTTGCGCCGGCTGCAAGCCGATGCCGCGCGACGGGGATTGGCCGTGCTGGCGTACTGCCTCATGCCCAATCATATCCACCTGGTCGGCATCCCGGAGACGGCGGCGTCGCTGGGTGAAGCGTTACGCGATGCGCATACCGCGTATGCCGTGTATCGCAACCGGTGTGAGCAGTGTACCGGGCACGTCTGGCAAGGCCGCTTTTTCTCCTGTGTGTTGGATGAGGCCCATCTCTGGGCCGCCCTGCGTTATGTGGAGCGGAACCCGGTGCGCGCCGGCCTGGTCGCGACGGCCAGCGACTATCGCTGGAGCAGTGCCGCCACGCACTGCGGTCTCCGTGATGATCCGTTGGTGACGCGACTGCCGGCAGCTACCGCTGCGGCGCCGGACTGGGCCGCTTGGCTGGCTGTGGACGATCTCGCCACCCTGGACGCCCTGCGGCGCAGCACCCACACCGGCCGTCCGGTAGGGTCGCCGGAGTTTCTCACCCACCTGGAGGCCCGTCTCGGGCGTCCAGTGAGCCCTGGGAAACGGGGACCGAAACCGAAACGCAAAGAGAACGAACAATAACGCAAGGGGTAATTGAGTAGTCTGTCCCCGAAATACCTGAAGCCTATCCAAAGAATGTCAATGCTGATAAATTAACTTGCGCCTGTTCGATATTACGCTGTAATGTCTCCACCCGCGGCACGAATGGTTCATTTGCATGGGGAGACTGTTGAGCAATTTGCTGCAACCGTATTCTGCCTTGGATGAGAGTTTGTTGTAATTGATCCTGTCGCTGCACGACCTGCTGGTCAATCTGATGGAGATCAGCAGGCGTCACTGCGGCGTTTGCATCAAACTTGAATCGTTGTTCAACTGACTTATGCCAGCCCATTAACTTTTCTGTAAGCCCCTCTCCAAAGCCTGGTACGGCGAGTATAGCTCGCCGTGAGATATCAGCGGCTGTGATAATGCCCCACGAACGAAGCGTTGCACTTCTGCCTGGTCCAATGCCTGAAATGTTTGCACGCTCAATCGGATGTTTCAACAACCAGCGCTTGAGCTGCCGTGCTTGCGCTGTCTGATGCAGTTGCTGGATAAGGGCATTCTTGTAACCGCCGAGGTTACGATAGGCATCTCTGGCAGAATTTAATTCCTTCATCAGCTGTTCATAGGCGTCAAGGCCGATAGCTATCTTCCATTGTGTTTTCACGCTCTCGAGTTGTTCCTTCTTCACGCTTAGCTCTTTTGCTGCTCCAGCACGTGCATTTTTCCAAGAGTCCATAATTGCTGTCCAACAAATGACTACGATGACACTCCCGACACAGAAAGCGCCGCCTAAGGCGTCTAGACTGATCGATACAATTAGAGTCACAATGACAGCAAGGGTAAGGGCACTGAGTTGAATAATAATCTGATGCTTAATACGACATATGTGTGGTTCTATTTTTGGATACGGTGTTTTACGAGCAGATGATAACGGTGCTAACTGCGGAGCTGGTATCTGCGAAATTGTTGCCCATATCTGGTCGATATTAAAGTCTGATGTGTTTTGAGTGTAAACCGATTTAAAAACCGTGAAGAGTCGAAAAGTTAGCTGCTTCTCTACACGACACCAAGGGCAATATGATAATCCGTGATAATAAGTGTGCGCAGGATCGATTTTGCATGACTTTAATGACTTAGTAAGTGAATCCAACCCCTGAAGCCATTCAAGTGCCGTAGGACGTGAAGAGCGAGATGCAGCATCCAGTGAGAAAGTACGTTCAAAAAGGGTAGCAACAGGTGCGCCTACAATCTCGAGTGGTGGGGTTTTGGGTGGTTGTTTGATTCCTAGACGTCCAGCGTTTATGCCATACGCGAATAATGATTGCTTTATTTTTTCCTCTAATGCAAGGTCACGGTGCGGATAGATTCCTGCGAAGGGATGACGACCGATGAAGAGTAATTGGAAGATGACAACCGCCAACCCAAAACAATCGTGGTCCGTAGTGCGGTTAACGTTGCGAAAGGATACACCCTGTAACTCGGGTGGCGTGTGTGTAGGTACGCCCACCTCACAACGGTAACAATGGTTGCCAGCTGTTACCTGGAAGCTGTCACAGTCAATCAACTTGACCGTTGCGCGTTCATTCACAAGAATGCTCGCATGATTCACATCACCGATGACATGCCCGTTTTGGTGTATAACACCGAAGGCCCGCGCGATGTTCTGGGCTGCCCAGAGTAAGAACTTCCAATCTGCAGATGGAAATTCGTTGATTCGTGTGCTGGGCCCATAGAGGAGATGTACTTCTTTTCCGTCTGCAACTTTCGGCATGATGAAACCGATGGGTTGTCGGGTTATCGGGTCGAAAACGACATCGGTCGGCCAAGCCGCGATGCGAAGAATATCGTCGGACTTCCCTCGAACAAGCGCTTGGAGCTTAAGATATTTCTCCTGCGACGGTTGACGGTGGTAGACTTTTGCCAGCATACCGGTGTGGCTTGTCACATCGTAAACGGCACCTTCACCTCCTTCACCGATCTTCGCGCCAAGCTGATATGAAGCACCTTGGATACCGACGACTCTCACGCCTACTCCTTTGCAGCTACTTCAATGGTACCAGCGGTGTAGCGTGTCGCAAGAATCAGGCTTTTATCATCATCGGTACGTTCGTTGATACGAGGTGAGGATAAGAAGCTTCCGAGTGAGAATGAAGCGTTTACTGTTGAATCAGGCGATAACACCCGCAACGGTGGAAATAAACGGCGGAAGAAAGGAGAATGAACTTTCTGTTGATTCATCAGTAATGCGACTCGTTGGAGTCCATCAGAAAATAACGCCAGTTCATCGATATAGCCTTGATATGTATCGAAGAGGATCTTCTGTGCGGCATTTTTATCAGAAAGGAAATCCGTTACATTGGCATATTCGTGCTGTACCGGCCAAAACACATAGGCATACTGATCGGTTTCATCTGTGTCACGAACTACGATTGCGCCATCACCGATTTGAAAAAAAAATGCTTCTTTTGTACTAACCACGGCGGCAAGCAGGGTGCAGGCATAATCGCGAAGTTGATAACCATTAGCAAGTGCTGATTCGGAGACAGTATGCCGCCATTCCTCAACCCACCCAGTCAGCCACTCGCGATTTAGGTTATGCAGATCGCCCTCAAGTTCATGCAGGGAAGTGATAGCAGTTACAAAGGCTTCACATGCTAAGGCAGAACCATGATGCGACTGTATTGCCGATCCAGCGCCATCCGAAATGACCAAGATGAGTATTTCGGCATCTCCTGCAGCACTTTTGAGTATACAGCGGGAGGCATCCTGGCACGGTGTGGCACTCTCAGCATGGGATACCCCAATAACGGAAGCAAATGCTGTGCGCCAAAGCGAGCTATCCAACGGAAGCCCATCCTCCTGGTACTACAGGATTCTCCATGGTGACTTTCTCTCCCATTTGCGATTTGGCGACAGATCCCAGTGATTTCGAGAGCCAGGAGAACAGGTCACGGAAGCGCATGCCTGAGAGTTTCAATGGTTCTCGGGTGGCTATTTGCCGAAGGATGTCAAAATTCGCACCCTCAACACCAACAGCAAAGAACTGGAAAGCACGATTTTCTTCGCCTTCACGCACCTGTGCTGCAGCCTTCGTCCAACTATCTGTCGGAGCGCCATCCGTAATCAAAAAGATCCATGGACGATAATATTCAATACCGTTCTGTCGATACTGGTCCTTTCGGGCGCGTAGCATTGAGATCGCCTGCTCGATTGCCGCTCCCATCGGGGTATCACCACGTGATGCCAGTGTGGGAGGTGTAAAGCGGTCTGGGGTTTGGAACTCCGCTAACACTTCGACGGGACCGAAAGTCACGACGGCGACTTCGACACGCTTCACGGCCATGCTATCAGTCATGAGTTCATC
>DASXVL010000412.1:0-5126 GCA_036504255.1 Armatimonadota bacterium
TTTGCTCATACACATACACCTGTTCAAGCTTGCTGTTATCCAGGACAATCATGTCCGGATTGTTGATGCTGCGGCGGCAGCGCATGGATATTACTTTGCCGATAGTACTGTCATTATAGCGCGTCATTTTCATGGTCAGTCTTTCCTTTATCCGCCCGGGGCGCCGGGTTGCCCCCAAACCATCACGTCCTTGAAGCATAGCATAATGCACACGCTTGTGCCAAAAATCCTTTTCGTTTGACCGCGTCCCAACCACGCCGCCGCCTTCCATTCGCGCGGGATAAGCACTCAGGCATGCGCATACTGATATCCCAGTCCCTTGGTATGCATATCAAGCCTATGTCGCTCGTCAACATAATTGGCGATGTCACGCAGAAAGAGCAGGAGCTCGTTTTGTTACGGCGAAAAGCAAATCAGGACTATTTGAATTACCTTTGCAGCGCTTTGCACTCGTCGGGAAGATATAGGAGATTGCCATGCGTGTTTTTCTCTGCCACTCCAGTACCGATGCGAATTTTGTCTGTCAGGTCGCGTCATATCTGCATACGAGCTTTCCCGGGGGTGTCTACTACTACGAGGCCTGTCAGACAGCGACCGATTCATTTATGGTAACCATCGAGCACGAGTTGAAGGAGTGCCAAGTGGTCGTGGTGTTTGTGGGAGCCAGGGTGGGCCCTTACCAACAGCATGAGGTAGAACTCTTGGCGCAACTGGCCATTCCGGCAAGGGAAAACGAGAAACGCATCGTCAGTGCCCGCTTGAACGGGGCGATGCCGGGCGATAGTCTTCCCGATGGCTTCGGGATCCTTACTGGACGGCCCCAGAGAAGTTTCACCACCGAGAACCCGGAGGCGGCGTGTGACTGCGCGCAGTTCATTTTGCACGCCATCGGACTGCCATGGAAAGGCAAAGACGGCCTTCCCGCCAATCCGCACCTCTTCGATTACGAAAAGAATATCATCGACCTGTATGCGGATGCCGCTGTTGGCGTATCACCCGGCGACGACCCCTGTAGCGAGTCGGGCTCCGACGCGCGTTGGCGACGTGATTATATCCTCTATGGTGCGCCGGCGTCGTGGCCGCTGGCGGTCAAGTGGGAGCAGACGCTAAGAGCGTTGCCGGGGCCACCGGTACTGAATCGCGTTCCGCCGGACGAAATTGGCAATTGGCGGGACGATGCGTGCCGTGTCGTGGCGGCGGCACTGAGTGGCTATCACATGCACTGCACGCCGCCCGCGGTTACCGAGGGCTGTCGGATGCTTGACGGTGGGCTGACATTCCTCGAAGCCGGCCCGCGCGAGCACCTGCATTATGATCCGAGTCGCGCGTTGAATGTCGCCATCATCGTCTCGGGCGGGATCGCGCCCGGCATCAATGCCGTCATCGATGGCATTGTCCAACGGCACTGGCTCTATGCCGAGCATCACAATGGAGAGGCGCAACTGGTCATCCGTGGGTTTCGCAATGGATTACTCGGTTTTAACGCGCTCGGTGGCCCTGGTGAGGTGGTCTACCTTGCCGCAAACAGCAGACACGAATCGGTATATCGCAACAACAACCTCGCGCCGTGCGTGATTACCATTGACCGTGCCAACGAGGGCGGGTCCATCCTGGAGACGAGTCGTGCCGACGACCTGATGCTTCCGGAGATTCGCAGTGATCTTCTCCATGAGTTAGTCAGTGAGATTGCACATCACCATATCGACATCTGCTATTTTATCGGTGGCGATGGCACGATGAAGGCTGCCCATGCTGTGTGGCACACCGCGTACCAGGACTTCCGCGCTGGGTTGAGAAGTCATCCCCTCTCGGTCGTGGCGGTACCGAAGACCATGGACAACGATATCCTGTGGGTCTGGCAGTCGTTTGGCTTTCTCTCCGCCGTCGAGAAGGCGCGCGAAACCATCGCGCATCTCTTCACGGAAGTAAAGTCGAATCCGCGCTTGTGCGTGCTGCAGCTCTTCGGCTCTGACTCGGGGTTCGTCGTCAGCCACGCCATTTTGGCCAGCAGCACAGGGTGGTGTGACGCGGCGCTTATCCCGGAAGCCCCGTTCAGCATGACCGAACTGGCGTGTCACGTGAAGAAGCGGATGTGGGGACGGCGGAGCAACACGCCCTACGGCCTGGTGGTGATGGCCGAGACTGCGATTCCCGTGGACGCGTTACGTGTGGTCAAGGACTACCAGATTGAGCTGACCGACAAAGAGCGCAAGGCCCTCAATCACTATTGCCAGATGCGTGATCAGGGTCAACGCTTCCAAGGACAGACCAATGACCATCTCCGCAGCGCGGGATTGAAGATCGTCAGCCAGGGGCTGGAGAAGCTGATACCGCAGGCCTGCTGTGCGCGCATCGCCGGCACCCCCGAGCCGAACTGGGGACGTTTGCGCGTCTTTACCAATGAACCGCGACACCTGCTGCGCGCCATCGCGCCGAGTTGCAACGACATCATCATCGGCCAACGCTTGGGTATCCTGGCGGTCGACAACGCCATGGCAGGCTTTACGGATTTCATGATCAGCCAATGGTTGACCGAATATGTATTGGTGCCCTTGCCGCTCGTGGTCCTGGGACGCAAACGTATTCCACAGACGGGCATCTTCTGGAAATCGGTACTCGCCAAGACAGGGCAACCTGCCAACTTGGTCGGAGATTCGCTCGAGCGCGAGTTGGCGGGCACCCTGGCCTAGCGACGTTCTGCGGCACGTCCCACCGGCGCAGGATTTTACCCACGCCGCTGAAATAGTGTCGGCGGTGTGGGGACAGCGACCGACAAAAAAAGCGCATTCTCGCAGCAAGAGGAAATCGATTATGTGGATAATTACATATACTATTTTTATGCTGATTGAGCTAGTTATGGGTGTTTTACTGGCAAAGAATAATGGGCTATCAATAACTGGTTTATTATTAATAGCCATCCTCACTTCAGTACTAGGTGTTTATGTAATGGTGTTAGCGATACATAGTGGGCCAATTAAATATGTTATTGGTAATTTTGGAGTTGTCAACGCTGTTATGCTTGCTATGATTATTGTTCTTTTTATTATTACGGTAGTTTTTGATTATAATCTTGATATAATCATTCGACTAAAACTGTATTACTCAGCTGTGATATTTGTTCAAGCGTTATCTGTACTCGTTAATAGAATTTATTTAAGTAAACTGATGAAAAATAAGCCGACGTTGGAGACCAAATAGAGATAAACAAATTTGAACAATACAGCCCGTTAGCCCAACGTGAGCTATACGCTGAATATCGCCCTTTGGGGATTGGGTATGACTTTGCCCCATGGTCGTGTTGGTGCGTCCCTTGGTCGTGCGAGCGGTAAGGTGCGCCGCCTGTACTCACAACCCGTCCCCCTCACGCCGCACGCGACTCCGACCGCAGGCTCTGCAGATGCACACGAACTCCGGTGAATGTTTTTCGTGCATACATATGGCGTAGATCCCAAGCCCTCTCTCCAAAATGTGGGCGAGGGCTTGGGATCTGCGCAACGCAACTCTTCAGCGCGGGAGCCGATACTTCGTCAGCGCTCCGTCGCGATTCATAGCCACCGCCATGTCGCCCTCGACCTTCACGTCCTCCGCCTGGCCATCGAGCGGCACGCTCGCCGACAGCGTGAGCTTCCCGGCGACCAGTTTGGCGACGGCCATACGGTCAGCATTCCAGAGCAGCATGCTGCCATCCGGCAATGCGCGCAGGTGGCAGGGATACATGCCCTCGGGCATGGGGGTGTAGAGCAACGGCAAGCGCGCGTAAGTCTGCGGCGTCGTGCGCGTGAAGACTTGCAGGGTCCGCGCGTCGATATCCGCCACCCACAGCCGATTTGCGCTATCCACGGCAAGGCTCTCCGGGTAGAGGAACGCGCCGGCCATTTCCCCCATGACGCCAAAGGCATGCACGACGCCGTAATTGATATAGGGGAGATCAGCGCCGAACGCCTTGACCTCTTCCCCCGTGGGGGAGTACATGGTCATGCCGGCCAACAGTTGCTCGTTCGTCTCCTCTTCGCCCGACAAACGGCGTTTGCGCAGCACGGTGACAAAGTAATTGCCCGCCGCGTCCTGGGTGACGCCCTGGGTACGATACTCCACGATATGCCGGACCGGGTAGAAGCTCCGCAACGGTCCCACCGGGATCACGCTGCCATCCTGCAGTGAGAAGAAGCGCACGCCCAGTAAACGATCGCCAATCATGAGGCGTCCGTCGCGGTCGACCTCCACGCTATGCACCCGCTGTCCGGTCTTGATGGGGAAGCGGCGCAGCACCTGCCCGCGCGCGTCTTGCACGATGGCCTCGCCCATATCCGCGCCTTGCGTACTGCTGACCAGCACACGCCCGCCATCCTGCAGCAACGCCATCCCGACATACCCGCTGCGCTCCCGGCCATTGCCGGCCATGAAGCAGCCGTATTTCTGGCCCCATTCATCCTGCCCATAGGCCGCAAGTTGGAAGTCGCCGTAGGTGTTGAAATTAGTGGGCTCCTTCACCCCGCCGTACCACTGCCAATAGCCTTGCTCGCCTGAATCCAGCACCGCCGCCGACAACTTCACCCAGCGGTTGGGATCGATCTGTACGGTATTGCCGGTCTCCCAGACCGGCAAGGCGATCTCGTAATCGACGCCGCCGGGCACGGTCTTGCTGGCGTACAGGACGCCGTACCCCTCGGGGGTGCGGCTGTGCGCCCGCAGCGTGACGCTGCCGTCCGGCTTGCGCAGGAAGTCATACTCCCGATAGCTGTTGTTCTCTTCATAGTACGCCATGCGTTGGTCCTGCGCATTGGTCAGCAGCAGTTTGATGCCGCCGCTGTTGGCGGCATCTTTCCCGCGGACCTTGACGGCAAAATAAAGATTGCCCCGATCCCAGGCGACACGCATCTCGGCGGCAATGTCCCCCGGTCGCGCGCCGGGCGTCAGCGCCACATACTGCTCGGGCTTGCCCAGCGTGAAGAGTTTCGCCGTCGGCCAATCGCTCAAGTCGCCGTCCACACGCAGGCCCGGCGTCACTTTGGGCAGGGCGGTGAAGCTGACGGTATCGCGGACCAGAAACGCCTGCCCACCCTCGGGGAAAATTTGTGCGACGGCGGGGTAATTACGCTCCTGTTCGCGAATGACAGTCATATCCA
>DASXVL010000413.1:0-19050 GCA_036504255.1 Armatimonadota bacterium
CGCAGATCATCGAGCTGTTGGTGTATTGCCGCTTGCTCGCTCACCGCGCCGTCGGTCATATCATTCACCTTGGCGCGGAGCTCGCCGATCTCTTTCTGTTGCGCCTTGCTCTCCTGCACGGATTTCGAGTAGAGCACGGACAGTTGTTCGCGGTTCATCGTCGAGGTATCGATGTCGAGGGAATCCGACGCGACCGCGCCCATCAGGGCGGCGACAAAGCCGCCAAACGCCAAGCAGACCAGTGTCACCGGCAAGACCCAGGGTTGGGGTTTGCCTATGGGCACGTGCATCTTCATGGTCGGATTTCCTCCACCTGATCATGCTTCACATGGAACGTGGGACCCATGCCTGTCTCCTTGTTGACGACGCGGACGTTAATGTAATCCACTTGTTCCAGCGCATGTCCTTCGCTGGATGCCTGAATAATGGCTTGTTTGATACACCAGGCCTTCACCGGCAGCTCATCCGGCGCACCGATGAGAATCAGCGTGCCCTGTCGCAAGACCAGGTTGATCCAGCCATTGTCCGCGACCACGATACGGGTGATATCCAACGCTACGCCCTTGGTCGGTATGCGCAATTGCGCCAGACAGGCAAGGACCGTCGCCGCCGCGGCATCGTCAAAACGTTTGCCGATAATCGCCTTGGGCGCCGGGGCCTTCAAACCTTCCACCACCGGCACTGGTGTGTCCGGCGGAGCGGGGCGGGTAAAGACGTACCCGGCCGCATCCAGGTAGAGCGGCGGGATCGTCTCACCTACTTGGCAGACGGCCTGGCGCTCCTGTATGTCCACCGTGAGTACCCCGATGGCGCCACGCTTCACCACCGCGGCGGCCACCCGCGGCTCGGCGCTGATGCGGCTCGCCAACGTGCGCAGTGAGGTACGGTAGTAATTACTGTGCGCCGGTACGTGCATTAGCCGAATCACTTCACCAGCCGTCAAGGTGTCCATACCGGTAGTCGTAATGCGATACACCCAGAAACGCGGCGAGAAGAGCAACGCGGCGAGCACTTCGAACAGCAACACCACTACCAGCGCGCCGATAATCGCCCACAGCAGGCGTACTTGCCGTAGCCGCTTGCGCAGCTTGCGCTGGGCCGCGAGGCGGCGCAACCGTGCAACTTCCGGATTCATGGTCGGCAAATAGGTTTCCATGGGCTCGGTCTCTGTACGCGGGTCCATCTGGTGGACCGCAACGCTACCTTGGTTGTACCCTTTCTCATCCGGGACTATGCAAGATCTTGTCCGAGTGCGTCGGCAATCAGCACATCGAGCAAATCAGCGAACGACATCCCCACGTGGCGCGCCGACAACGGCAGCAGACTGGTATCGGTCAAGCCCGGTAGCGTGTTCGTTTCCAGGACCGTGACCTCATCGCCGGTGACGATCATATCCGTACGCGACACGCCTTTGCAGTGCAGCACGCGGTGGGCGCGCACGGCGTAGTCTGCGGCGGCGGCGCGCGCCACGTCGCTGATGCGCGCGGGGCAGATCTCTTCGGTCATGCCCGGCGTATATTTCATTTCGTAATCGTAAAAGCCGCTTTGCGGCACAATTTCCACTTCCGGCAGCGGCTGCGGCGCGAGCGTTCCCAGCACCGGCACGCTGATCTCCACGCCTTCCACGAAGGCCTCCACCACCACTTCGGTATCGTAGAGGAAGGCATCCGCCAGCGCGTCTTCCAGTTCCTTTGCCGTGCGCACGATGCTGATGCCGATGGTCGAGCCTTCATTCGCCGGCTTTACCACGCAGGGCACGCCCACACGGTCGCGTACCAGCCGCGTCTGTCGGTTCAGGGCGCTGTCTTCTTCGCCGGCTTGCAGCGTGATGCTGGTCGGGGTGGGAATGCCGGCCAGGCCGTACAACTGCTTGGCCACGCCTTTATGCATGGCCATGGCGCTCCCGAGCACGCCGGACCCGGTGTAGGGGATTTCCAGCAGGTCGAGCAGCCCTTGCATGCGGCCGTCTTCGCCACCAAAACCATGGAGCGCGAGGAAGGCGACATCCACCTGATCCTTCAGCGCCACAATCGGGCCGACATCGCCGGTAAAGTCAAGGGTGCGGACCGCGTATTTCTCACGGTCAAGGGCGTTGGCGACGTTCGCGCCGCTGCGCAGCGACACTTCGCGCTCGCTAGAAATGCCGCCCATCAGGACGGCCACGCGGATAATTTCCATGGCGTAGTACGGCTTTCACGGGGAGATCAGTAGGATGACAATATTATAACGACTTTCCTCCTGCTCAGGAGGGGATTTTGGCCGTTTTTCCCAATTTGTCACGCGGATTTCATTGCGCGTTTACCCGGAGAAAAGCGGGCAGTAGACGAAGGGGCGGCTAATACCTGCTTCCTAACGCACGCACGAACCACTCAACGATATCCCGGGCCATATCCAGCATGGCGTCATACCAGAAGATGCCGAGGATACCCCAGCAGACGGGAAGAATCCACAGGGCATGCAGCACGCCGCGCAGCCACCAATCGTCGAGATCTCTGACAATGCCGAGATGCAGAAAGACAAAGAGGAGCAGCAGAGAGAGGAACCCGCCGAAGATGGCGCTGCCGATGAATCGCCATATACCCCCAGATAGTGTTTTTGGTTTATCTGCCATATTTTGCGCCAGCCTCGACCAATTATACCGCATCCGCGCGGGATGCCGATAATTCTGTTCGCGCGACCTGTGCATTGGGGTATCACTGCGTATAAGGCGGGGAGTAACACCATGACGTCTCGCTATTCGTCAGAATTACTGCAGCAGATGATTGCCGAATTGAGCGCACTGCGCACGCGGGCATTGGCGATGGAGTCATCGTTCGCCGCCGATGTCGCGCAGGCGCCGGAAGCGTACCGGGGCAGCGCGCGGAATTTACTGCATTATCTGGAACTGCGGCAAAACGATATCCGCCCGCTACAGCGCCAACTCACCGCATGGGGGCTATCCTCGTTAGGACGGTGTGAAGAATATACGCTGGCGGATATCGACGCGGTGCTCCACGCCATGTACTGCATGGCGGGCATGGCGATGCCGGAAGCGCTCACGCTGCCGCCACCCGTCGATTTTGTCTCCGGCCCGGCGTTGTTGAAGGCGCACACCGAGGCATTATTCGGTCCCGAATCCGCCGGACGCGCGGTCCGCATCATGGTCACCATGCCAGTGGAGGCCGCGTCCGACTATACGTTGGTGTCGGACTTAGTGACGGCCGGCATGGATGTGATGCGCATCAATTGTGCGCATGACACGGCAACTGACTGGGCCGGCATGGCGGAGAATTTACGCCGCGCACAGCGGGAGTCGCAACGGGAATGCCGTATTCTGGTCGATCTGGGCGGCCCGAAACTGCGCACCGGCGCATTGACCCCTGGTCCACAGGTGGTGAGTTGGCGACCCCAGCGCGATGTGCGTGGGATGGCTGCCGCGCCGGCGCGCATCTGGCTGACGCCCGCGGAATCCCCGGAGCTCCCACCCCTGACGCCGGACGCGGTGCTGCCGCTCGCAGGCCCGCCCCTGCGCGACGCCCGGCGGGGCGATCACCTCTACGCCTGGGATTGCGAAGGTATTCGACGTGAGCTGGCGATTGTGGGGCGCATCAATCAGTCCTGCTGGGCGGAGAGCCGCAAAACCGTGTACATCGAAGCCGGGGCGCCGGTGGAACTGCACCGCGGCAAGAAGATGTTGGCACACAGCTACTTGGGGGCACTGCCACCGTTGGTCGAACCTTTGCGGCTACACATCGGCGATATGCTGACGGTCACCACGGACAGCGAGGCCGGGCATGGACCCTTATTCACCCCGGAAGGAGAATTGCTCGCGCCGGCCAGCATCCCCTGCACCTTGCCGGAAGTCTTTGCCGATGTGCGCCCTGGGGAGCGCATCTTTTTCGATGACGGAAAAATCGGCGGGATCATCCGCTCCCGCAGCCCGGAGCGCTTGAGCGTCGAGATCACGCAAGCGCGCGAGCGCGGGACGAAATTGCTGCCGGATAAAGGGATCAACCTGCCGGACAGCAAAGTCCGCTTACCCGCGTTAACCGAGAAGGATTTGCTCGATCTCGACTTCGCCGTCCGCATCGCCGACATCATCGGCTTTTCCTTCGTGCGCGCACCCCAGGATGTGGCCTTGCTGCATGAGCAGTTGCAGCAGCGTGGCGCGGCGCAACTCGGAATCATGCTGAAGATCGAGAACAGTATGGCGTTCGAGAACCTGCCGAAATTGCTGCTGATGGGCTTACGCTTTCCTCCGCTGGGCATCATGGTGGCGCGCGGCGACCTGGCGGTGGAAATGGGCTATACGCGTTTAGCGGAGGTACAGGAAGAGATTCTCTGGTTCTGTGAAGCGGCGCACGTCCCGGTCATCTGGGCGACACAGGTATTGGAATCACTGGCGCAGCGCGGCATCCCTTCCCGTTCGGAGGTTACCGATGCCGCTATGAGTGAGCGCGCGGAATGTGTCATGCTCAACAAAGGCCCGCATGTGGTGGCAGCAGTGCGCTTTCTCTCCGACATCTTACCGCGCATGCAGTTCCATCAACAGAAAAAGCGCTCTATGCTCCGCCGTTTATCGGTGTCAGACATCCGGGATGGCGAGTCCGGCGCAACGAGGGGAGAGGGATGAAAAACAATACACCTCATCATTTCCGGGTACGCGAAGGCGACGAAGTGGACCTCGACAAGTGGCCAACGGGCGTGAAGCCGTTGTGCGCCTCTGCGGAGCAATGTCAGCAACTACGGGAAGCGCATCTCACGGCGCTGACGGCACGGCAAACGCTGCTTTATGCGAGTAATAGCTACGCGTTGCTGCTCATTTTTCAGGGGATGGATGCTGCGGGCAAGGACAGCGCCATCAAGCACGTGATGTCCGGCGTGAATCCGCAGGGTTGTCAGGTGTATAGTTTTAAACAGCCGAGCGCTGATGAACTGGACCACGATTTTCTCTGGCGCACCACCCGCTGCTTGCCGGAACGCGGACGGATCGGTATCTTTAACCGCTCCTATTACGAGGAGGTGCTGGTGGTCCGCGTGCATCACGAACTGCTCGCGCGTGAGGGGATACCGCCGGCGTTGCTCGACGTGAAGCACCTCTGGCAGGAACGCTACCAGTCGATCAGGGACCATGAGCTCCATCTCACGCGCAATGGTACCTGCGTTATTAAGTTTTTTCTCCACGTGTCGCAAGAGGAGCAGCGCAAACGTCTCCTCAAGCGCATCGATGATCCGCAGAAGAATTGGAAAGTCGGCCTCACGGATACTGCGGAACGGCAGTTATGGGCGCAATACGCGAAGGCCTACGCGGCGTGCTTGAGCGCCACCAGCACCCAATATGCGCCCTGGTATGTTATCCCATCCGATGATAAAACGAACGCGCAGCTGATCATTTCGCAAATTATCCTCGATGCGCTTGATAAATTGCCCTTGCGTTTCCCCGAGCTCGACGCGCAACGGCGTGAGGAATTACTCGCCATGCGCCACGAGCTCGCGGCGTAGCGTCAGGGCGAGGCATTTGGCAGTTTTGGAGGTAAGGCAATGCAACTCTATTTTGTACGGCATGGCGCGGCAGGCGTGCGGGAGGAGTGGGCGGGCAGCGATGACACACGTCCGCTGACGAAAGCGGGGAAGACGCAAATCGCGCACGTGGCAGACGCGCTCGTCGCGCTGGACATTGTGCCCGATGTGTTGCTCACCAGCCCGTTGACGCGGGCGGCTGAGACGGCGGACATCCTCGCCGCGCGCCTGCATCTGCAGAAGGAAGAGCGGACTGATGAACGCCTGGCTCCCGGTTTTAACACGCAGCGCCTGAAAGAGATTCTCGCCGAATTCCCCGAGGCGACGGCGCTGGTATTGGTCGGGCATGAGCCGGATTTCAGCCGCACCATCGGCGAGGTGATCGGTGGCCGCATTGTGCTGAAAAAGGGTGGGTTGGCGTTGGTAGAACTCACGGACGTGAAGAAGCTCCTCGGCGAATTACTCTGGCTCGTACCACCCAAGTTGCTCAAACGATAATCGATGGAATGCCGCCGTGTCGACGAGGAAACGCGCCACCGACGCGGAAAGCGTTAGCTATGCTGATTATTGACGGCCATGAAGATCTCGCCTACAACGGCGTGGAACTCGAGCGGCGCATCGCCGGCCCGCTGGAGGCGATGCGCGAGCAAGAGGGCACGCCGCCCGCGCATGGGGAAGGCACCGCGACGGTCAGCCTGCCCGCCCTGCGCGGGGCAGATATTCGCCTGGTACTGGCCACCATTTTTACCTATCCCGCCAGGGCTGCGGGCCCGTTGCCCGGCTACAGCACGCCGGACGAGGCCTTTGCGCGCGCCGGCGCGCAGCTCGCCTACTATCGCCGCCTGCACGAACGCTGGGAAGTCACCCTTGTCGGCAATCAGAGCGATTTAAACGCTGTCCTGGCGCAACACCGGCCGACTCCCGGTTTGTGCTTGCTACTGGAAGGCGCCGATCCGCTGCGCACCCCGGCGGACCTGGGGGTGTTTGTGCGCGCGGGTGTGCGCATCATCGGTCTGGCCTGGAAGGCGACCCGCTACGCCGCCGGCACCGGCGCGCCCGGCCCACTCACCGACCTGGGGCGGGAGTTGCTGCGCGAGATGAACCGTCTGGAGCTGGCGCTCGACGTGAGCCACCTGGCCGAGGAAGCGTTCTGGCAGGCCCTGGAGATCTTCCACGGGCGCGTGATCGCTTCACATGCCAATTGCCGCGCACTGGTGCCCGGCGACCGTCAGTTGAGCGATGACATGATCCGTGCCATCGCCGACCGCGACGGCGTGATCGGCCTCGTCTGCTACAACCGCTTTGTGCGCGCGGGCTGGACCGCGCAGGAGGGGAAAGATGCGGTCGGCTTCGCGGATCTCCGCCGCCATGCCGATCACCTGATGACGCTGGTCGGCCCACGCCATATCGCGCTGGGGAGCGATCTGGACGGCGGCATCGGGCGCGAAGACGTCCCGCGCGAGATCGATTCCGTCGCCGACCTGCCGCGCTTTGCCGAGACCCTGACTGCCGCGGGTTATCGCCCGGTGGATATTGCCGCCATCATGGGCGGCAACTGGCTGCGCGTATTGCGCGCCATCCTCCGCTAATCGTCCCGTGGCGCAAAATTTGTTACAATAGGCCAATAATGATTATCGACATCCATACCCATGTTTTTCCCGACGAACTGGCCGTGCGTGCGGTCGCCGCGTTGTCGGCGAACGCCGGTGGGCATCCCGCCTATAGCGACGGCACGTGCGCGGGGCTACGCGCCGCCCTGGGGCGTACCGGCGTCGATCGCGCGGTCATCGCCCCCATCGCCACCAAGCCCTCCCAGGTGCGCATCATTAACGCCTGGGCGGCGGAGATGGCGCGCGCCTACCCGGAGCTCATCGCCTTCGGCACACTGCACCCGGCGCAAGATGACTGGGCGGAAGAGATCGACCGCCTGGTGGCCGATGGGCTGCCAGGCGTCAAGATGCACCACGACTATCAGCAATGCTTCGTCGATGCCGACCAGCTGCTGCCCATCTATCGCGCGCTGGCCGCGCATGAACGTGTGGTGCTCTTTCATGCCGGGGTCGATATCGGCCTGCCGCCCCCCGTTCATTGCCCGCCGGAGCGCTTGGCGCGCGTGCTGGACGCCGTCCCCGAACTCACCGTCATCGCCGCGCACATGGGCGGCTACGCCTGCTGGGACGCCGTGGAAGCGCATTTGCTCGGGCGCGATCTCTATCTCGATACGTCCTACGCGCTGGCCAGTCTGGACCCCGCGCGCATGGCCGCCATGATTCGCCGCCATGGCGCACACCGTGTGCTCTTCGGCAGCGACTCCCCGTGGAGCGATCAGGGCGTTGCCATGGCAGAAATCCGACGCCTGGGGTTCAATGCGGAAGACACCGCGGCGATACTCGGCGAAAACGCTCGTCGCCTGCTGCACCTGCCCCTGGCGAATTGACACTCATTTTTCTGCGATGGTACACTGACCGGACTAGCAGCCCGCGGATAAAGGCGCTTGCCATCTCGCTTGATCTTTTCGCCCAGGTTGCCACACTCGATCCGCGTGTTTACTGCCAGTAAAGTTACGTATCGAGTGTGGCTACCTGCACAAAAATCTCTGCGCGATCTGGCAACCGCCTTTATCCGCGGACTGCCAGGCCCCGCCATTTTTATCGATAAGTCGGCTCTGCGCTCTGCCCTCCGCGCAAGCAGCCGCGTCTCAAGGAGTATTGTACTGTGGAATTCTCGACCATGCGCGTCTTTCGCACCGCGGATCTTTCCCCGCAAGAGATCAATGCGCAACTCATGCCGCCCGCCGCAGACCTGGCGAAAATGCAAGACACCGTCAATGAGATCGTCAACCGCGTGCGCGTCGAGGGCGATGCTGCGGTACTCGAACTCACGCAGCGCTTCGATTGGCCGGAAGCCACGCTGGCGGGCCTGCGCGTGAGCGAGGCCGAGTTGGACGCCGCTATGGCGGAACTGGACGTCGATCTCATCCACGCCATGACCATGGCCGCCGAGAATATCCGCCGCTTTCATCAACGACAGATGCCGAGCGACTGGTTTGAAGAGATGGAGTTCGGCCTCTCCCTCGGCCAACGGCACACGCCGGTGGATAGCGTGGCCTGTTACGTGCCCACGAGCAAGGCATCACTGCCCTCCTCGCTGCTCATGAGCGTCGTGCCCGCGCAGGTCGCCGGGGTCCCGCGCATCGTGGTCGCCGGGCCGGCGCGGCCGGACGGTTCGCTGCCGGCGGGGGTACTGGCCGCCGCGCACCTGCTCGGCATCACCGAGGTGTACAAGCTCGGGGGCGCCGTCGCCATGTCCGCGCTGGCCTTCGGCACGCCGACATTCCCCAAGGTGGATAAGGTCGTCGGCCCAGCCAATATTTTTGGCACGCTGGCGAAAAAGGCGCTCTACGGTGAGGTGGGCGTTGACGGCCTCTATGGGCCGAGCGAAGTGGTCATCATCGCGGACGGCAGCGTGCCGGCCCCCTGGGTCGCGACCGACTTACTGAGCCAATCCGAGCATGGCGAGGATTCGCAGAGCGTGCTCGTTACCCCCAATGAGGCATATGCGCAGGCGGTCGCCGCTGAGATCGACGCGCAACTCGCCACCTCCCCGCGTGCACAATACCTGGCGAAATCGCTGGCGCAGCACGGCGCGGTCATTCTCACTCGCGACCTTGCGGAAGCGGTAACGATGGCCAACCTGCTCGCGCCGGAGCACTTGGAACTGGCCGTCGCCGCCCCGCGCGCCCTGCTCACCGCCATCCGCCATGCCGGGTCGGTGTTACTGGGTGGCTATTCCCCGGTACCGGTCGGCGACTATTTTGCCGGACCCAGCCACGTGCTGCCCACCGGACGTACCGCGCGTTTCTCCAGCGGCCTGGGTGTCATGGACTTTCTCAAACGCTCCAGCCTGATCGAGGTCGCCCCTGCCTGGCTGGCGCAACAGTGCGCGCCCATCACCGCCCTGGCCGATCACGAAGGCTTGGCCGCGCACGCGCAAGCCATCCGTGCGCGCGTGGAGTAGTACGCCCCTGCCCAGCCCCTTGTTGTCAGGCCGCTGGGTTTTCCGGTACACTCTAGCCGACAACGCACCGACGAGGAGATGACCATGCGCAGCGCTACCATAGAACGCAATACCGCCGAGACGCAAATTTACCTGGAAATGAATCTGGATGGCACCGGTAAAGCCAATGTCGAGTCGGGGGTCGGCTTCCTCGATCACATGCTCACGCTCTTTGCCAAGCATAGCGGGTGTGACCTGAGCGTGCGCGCGACCGGCGATATGCATGTCGATGCGCATCACCTCACCGAAGATATCGGCATCGTCCTCGGCCAGGCGCTCAAGCAGGCGTTAGGGGAGAAAGTGGGCATTCGCCGCTACGGCGATATCATGCTGCCCATGGACGAAGTGCTCATGCTTGTCGCCGTCGATTGTAGCGGCCGCCCCTTCTTTGTCTGGGAAGTGACGATGACGCAACCCAAGGTGGGGCTGTGGGATAGCGAACTGGCGGAGGATTTCTTCCGTGCGCTGGCTTTCAACGCCGGGTTGACGCTGCACATGCGCATGCTCTCCGGCACCAACACCCACCATATTATCGAGGCGGCATTCAAAGGCTGTGCCCGCGCTTTGCGCGAAGCCTTCTCCTTCGACCCCCGCGAAAGCGGCGTGCCGAGCACCAAAGGCACACTGGCCTGATCACGCTCACCGACCGCTCCTTCTTCGGCCTGGAGAAGGAGCGGTTTTTTTATGATGCCTCACGGAGCACGAACGTATCGCCACTCCCCTTGGTGGCAATCTGTCGCTTCACCAATTCCATTTCGTAGATAGGGACCACGAAATCCGCCGCGAGCTTCAGCGGGGTGGCGAAGCCGCGCCCGACAAATTCCGTTGCCGACCCTTTGAGCAACTCAATCACCGCGATCTGCTTCCCCTGGCGTTTCAGATAATCGAGGCTGGCCACGCCGTCCGGGTCGGCCCCGATCAAAATGGCCACGTCGAAATGTTCCATCAGCCCGATGAGATCGACCGCGAAACAGACATCCAGCCCGCGCTCGGTGATCGTTTTATGGAGCAGATCGACCTTCCAGCGCCCGCAGCGGCAGAGTTCGATAAAATCCGTCGCCGACTCTACCGCGTGATGAAACCGATTCATGCCGCCAAGGATCGCCTGACGTTTCTCATACCAGACGCGTCCGTCTTCGAGACACAGGTTAAAGGCCGTCTGTTCGAGCCTGGCCGGTTCCCCTTTGACGGCCAGGCGCCCGGCCTCCGCCAGCCAGCGCGCGTGTACCTCGCGATCATCCTGGAAACGTTCATACAGGTGTTGGCGGGTTTTGGGGTTGCCGACGTCCCACTCGTCCATGCTGTCCACCACGTGCCAGTAGACGCGCACATGCTGCGCCGCCGGCGGCGTCGGCGCCACCAGCATGGTGCGCCACCATTCGACCGTCTGTTCAAACAGGTAGTGGTATAAATCTTCGTAATCATCGATATAGAGATCGAGATGTTTGAAGGCGGTGAAGAGATTACTGCCGTTGACGAAGGTCATGAATCTTTGCATCGTCCTCCCTCGCGCTCCGGAGCGACGCTCCGGGCTGAGTCGATTCGCCAAGTACCGGGAGTATTTTACCTGCTGCGCGCTTGCGGACGGTTATCGAATCTACAACAGCGTGGCAATCTCATCCGACATTGCCGTAAACTCTCACCAAGCAAGACCTGCCGCCCTGCTACTTGTTGGCGTTGATGATGAGACCGATGCCGAGGAGGGCCCCCAGGACGTTGGGCGTCCAGGCCGCAATAGTGGGGGACAAGCGCCCGCTGTCGCCGAAAGTGGAAAGGTAGACGGAGATGAAGTAGTAGGTGAAAATCACCAGCAGGCTGATGCCGAGGCCGACGGCGGAACTGGTGCGGTGGTGACGCAGGCCCAACGGCGCGCCGATGAGGGCAAAGACCAAACAGGTGAAGGGGGTGGCATAACGCTGGATCAGTCGTGTGGCCCACTTGCCGAGATCATGGTTCGGATCGCCGATATGGCGCAAATGCGCCACATAGGTGCGAATCTCTTGTGAAGTGAGATCGGCCGGATCCTTCTTTCCCGTGCTCAGGTCGAACGGACTCTCCTGCAACTGCATGGCGTATGATTCCAGCATTAACTGGGGCGAGGACGAACCGGGGGTAGCGCTCATGCCGCTACCGTTCGGGGAGACCTCTTTCACATACCCGCCATGGGGGAATTCCCAACGTCCGTGTGCAGGCAACCAACGGGCGGCATCGGCGTGCACGAACACTTCCGGCACGCCTTTCGCGTAGTAGAGCACCGTCACGTCCTGCATGGTACCGGCGTCAACATCCAACTGCGCGGCGGTGATGGCGTAACCGATCTTGCCATCCTGCAGGCGCACATAACTCAGCGGATCCGGTATCTTCATTTCGTGGAGCGCCGCTTTCGTCAACTCCATGGATTTTTTACTGGCATACGGGGCGAAGACATTGGAGATCCAGAAGGTCATGCCCGACACCAAGGCGGCGATGAAGAGCGTCGGAATGATCACACGCACGAAGCTGATACCTGCCGCGCGAATGGCGACCATCTCGCTTTCCGAAGACATGCGGCTGAAGGTGAGCAGGATGCCTAACAGCACCGCCATCGGGAAGGCATACACCAGCATGCCGGGAATTTTATAGGCGAAGATGGTCAGCGCCATGCCGAAGGGCACGCCCTTTTCCGCAATGAGTTCTATCAACTGCTTGAGCAGGCTCATCGCGCATAGCAACACCATAAACATGGCGACCCCGGAACAAAACGCGGCGGCGACAGACACGGAAATATAGCGATCCAGGATCTTCACGATTACCTCTCCCGGTAACAGCTGGCCCCCGTGCGCGTGGGGGAAGTACGCGCGACAAGCCATCTGGGCCTTGACAGCAGCCCGGCCAAGCCGGATAATACCGTCACCCCTATATCATTCCCCCTTCGACCGAAAGATTCCTACCAGGACGAGGATTCCTGTGCGATCTGTTACGCTACTGCTACTCACCATCATCGGGGGGACGCTCTTGGCCGGCTGCGCGAACATCCCGACGGGCATGCCGACCGAGACGGCGATTCCCGTTGCACTGCCCGATCAATCCTTGCAGGCGCAAGACACCACGGGTGCCATGACATGCCAGACGATATATTTGCTCAACAACGATGTCTGGGCACGTAACGCGGGACATATCGTGGGCTATAGCGCCATCATCCTGGCCATGCAGGTGAGCAATACGACCACCCCGGCGCCCGGGGTGCATCTGCGCTATTACCTCAGCGAGCGTGATGACCTCACGGCAACCGACTTGGCCCAACTGCCCCTGTTGCTGGACGCGTACCTGCCCAACATTCCCGACAGCTACCAGTACGACTCCGGCGTGGTGCCGCTATCACCGGCCCTCGCGCAATTGCTGGCGGGAGGGCGTTGCTTTCTCTATACCAGCGGACCTGCACACGATTTCGCCATGCAGGCGACGCATATTCGCCTCAAACTCATCGCACGCCTGAGCACCTGGTTGCACGGGTAACGCGTAGCATTTCCCCAAGAATGGCCTGATACCGAGGAATCTTCGCACGATCCTTTCGTTCTCCCGGCCATTCTGCACCGGTCCCGCAGGCAGCACATGCCTGCGGGACACGGGGCATTCATGCTATAATTGCGGCGTGAAACCGAGAACACCCTGGAAATGTCATCCCCCGGAAGCGCGCGTCGCGCGGGTGCTGCCGGACTCGATCGCCGAAGAATTGGCGCTGCAACCCGGCGACATCATCCGGGCGGTCAACGGCCAGCCGGTGACCGACTACCTGGCCTACCGTATGGCCATCGCCGAGGAATGCGTGACGCTGGATGTCGTGCGGGGCGAGGAACAGGCGCTGATGGAGATCGAGAAGGAGATCGACGACGATCTCGGGCTCGTCTTCACCGGTGATGTCTTTGATGGTGTGCGCGCCTGCCGCAACCGCTGTATCTTCTGTTTTGAAGAACAAATGCCGCCCGGTATGCGCGCCAGCCTGCGCCTGCGCGACGATGATTACCGCCTCTCATTTTTGCACGGCAATTTTTTAACGCTGACCAACCTGGGCGACGCCGACTTCGCACGCATTGCCCATGAACACCTCTCGCCGCTCTTCGTCTCGGTGCACGCCACCGATGTGGACGTGCGCCGCCGCCTGCTGCAAAATCGTACCGCCCCCGACGTGGTGACGCAATTGCGCCGCCTGGCCGAGGCGGGTATCGAAGTACACGCGCAAATCGTGCTCTGTCCCGGCTGGAATGATGGCGCGGTGTTGGAGCAGACGCTAGCCGACCTCGCGGCGCTCTACCCCACCGTCGCCACCGTGGGCATCGTCCCCGTGGGGCTGACCGCCCACCGTCATGACGGGCCGGCAGTCCGCGCCGTGACCCCCGCCGATGCCGCCACGCTGCTCGACGTCGTGGCGCGCTGGCAGGATGCGCTCTTGTCGCGCCTGGGCACGCGGCAGGTGTTTGCCGCCGATGAATTTTATCTCGCCGCCGGCGCTCCACTCCCCGCCGCGGAGGCGTATGAGGGGTTTCCGCAAAAGGAAAACGGCATCGGACTGGCACGCCTGTTTCTCGACGAACTCGCCGATCTCGACCTGTCGCAGGTGGGCGCGCCTGCCGGACCGCTGACCATCGCCACCGGCGCCCTCGCCGCGCCCTTACTGGACGCGTTGGCGGCACGGCTCCAGCAGGCTGGACTCACCGTAGAGGTGATCCCGGTCCCCAACCAGCTCTATGGCGGTGGCGTGTCCGTCGCCGGCCTACTCACCGGGCATGACCTGCTGGCCGCGCTGCGCGGCCGAGCACTGGGCCGCCTGCTCCTGCTCCCCGCCGTCGTGGTCAACGCCGACGGCCTGCTCCTCGATGGCCTGACCCCGCACGACCTGGAAGCCGCACTCGGCGTGCCGGTGCGCCTGTGCGCGGGACCGGCGGATGTGCTGGATAGTCTCCGGGGGCATGGGTAACACCGTTACCTGATGAGTCGGTTGCACTATGGCCACAAACAGGGATGCGCTGTGAAAGCGGTGGAGCAACAGCACCGTTTGGAAGCCGACCGCAGTCGCGCTCAGCCTACCGAAGGCGCATCTCCGGAGATGCCTCTCGCGGTACCGGCGCGCGACTCCGGGCTGCGGCCCTCCATCGGCTTCCAAACGGTGCTACGTCCGCTAGGCTAACCCTACTTCATACAGTTACCGGCGTTCTACATCATGTTGCCACGCCTGTCAACACGACGAGGTAGCGCACATATGACAACGCGGGCGAGCCCTTTCGGACCCGCCCGCATGTATCGCTTTTTTGCCGAGGAATTTACGCGTCCACCGGCTCCTGCCCGGGCAGGCTGACCACCAGGCGGCGGTACGGCTCTTCGCCGATGCTTACCGTGCTGACGCCTTCGATCTCCGAGATGGCCATGTGCGCGGTGCGGCGGTCGCGCGCGTTCATCGGCTCCAGTTCCACGTTCTCGCCGCTCTCCAGCACGCGGTGCGCGGCGGCGCGGGCGATCTCTTCGATGCGTCCGGTCTGCTGGCCGCGATACCCCTCGGCGTCGAGCACCACCCGCTTGCCGTAGGCGTCGGTCTTATGGCGGGCGATCAGCGTGACCAACAGTTCCAGCGCGTTCAGGGTTTGCCCACCTTTGCCGATGAGCACGCCCAGCGGTTGCTCGCTGTGCATGGCGAGGGTGATCTGCTCCGGTGTCTCACTCACATCGATCGTCACCGGGGCGGGAAACTCCATCTGGCGGAGCATCTCGCGCAGGGCCGCTTCGGCGACCTGCGCCTGTTCGGAGAGGGGGGTGGATTCGCTCATTTTTTCGTCCCTTTCTTCTTGCTGGGCGCCTCAATGATCGCGGTCTGCGGGGCACGCGCCGCATCCTCTAACGCGAATTTTTTCATCAGGTAATATTGATGGATGGCGCTGAAGACGTTCAGGAAGAACCAGTATAACACGAAGGCCGAGGCCATGGTCTGCAACAGGAAGTAAAGCATGATCGGCATCATGTAGGTCATCTGCGTCTGCATCATCTTCTGTTGCGGGTCGTTGGCCGGCGTCGCCGTCAATTTCTGCGTCACGATCATGCTCAAAGCGTAGAGAATGAGCAGAATCATGTCCGGCTTGGCCAAGTTATGCACCCAGAAGAATTTGGCATCGGCAAACCCGGCGGCATACACCAACACCGCCTGATACACCACAATGAAGATGGGCAACTGGATGAGCATGGGCAGGCAGCCGCCGAGTGGGCTCACCTTATGCTCTTTCATCAAGGTCATCTGTGCTTCGGCGAGCTTGGCCTTGTCATCCTTATATTTTTCCTGCAACTCTTTGATGAGCGGCTGCACGCGCTGCATGTCGCGCATGCCACGGAAGGACGCCGTAGTCATTGGCATGGTTACAAGCTTGATGATGAGCGCCAGGAAGATGAGCGCGATGGCCGCGCCGTAGCCGGGCGGGGAGATCTTTTTGAACCAGGAGATATAGCTCTCGACGACCCGATAGTAGACGGCATCGAGACCTCCGCTGGTCTTGTAAATCGTATCCAACTCTTGCGCGGACGCTGCGGCCGCATCGGCGGACGCTAACTGCGGCGTCGCCGTCCCGGGCGTAGTCGTGGCCACCACCTGCGCGTTGCCACCTTCACCCGCGAGCTGCGGCGTACGCACCCAAATCGGCGTCCCGAAGGCGCGCTCAAGAATCTTGAGTTCGTTTTTCGCCAGCTTAATCGACTCAGCGCGGGCGCCCAGCGTGCCGTGCGCGGCGAGAATGCCCAATTGATAGCGCGCCTGCGTGGCATAGGAACCGCCATTCGTCAGGGCGTCCTGGTAGCGTGTCCGCGCAATGGAATAATCACGCTTCAGGAGTTCGGGCTCCGCGCGGGTCGCCTGCACTTCCTCCACATAGCCGCGCAGCAGGGTTTTATGGGCCTTGATCGCCTTGTCCTCGGTCGCCAACGCCTCACCATTTAGTTGTTTGTCATAATCCTTGAACTTGGCGGCCGGCATCTGTTCGATAGCGGCCAGTTCTTTACCCAGGTCGGCGAATTCACCGGTACCCAGCGGCTTGGCGGTCGGTCCACCGCACCCGGCGAGGAGCAGGGTCAACAGCAGCAGCACTCCACCGAGGAGTGCCCAGCGGGAGACCCGGCGTGGGGTATTGGTCAACATTGTCGGTGTACTCTTCACCAGCGTGTATCCATTTCCATGACTGTTATGCCGGCGGCTCAGTGTCCGGCAGTTGCTCCGGGACGGGGTCATACCCGCCGGGAGACCAGGGATGGCAGCGGGCGATGCGTTTGATGCCCAGCCAAATGCCCCGCAGGGCGCCATAACGTTGAATCGCCTGCGCCGTATATTCGGAGCAGGAGGGGGTAAAGCGGCAAACGGGCGGCTTGCGGGGAGATAGATAGCGTTGATAGCCCCGCACCGCCACCAGCGCCCAACGGGCGCCCAGCGAAGCCCGCAGGTCGCTCATGCCGGTCAACCTCCCTCCGGAGCCGTGGCCGGCGTCTCACGTAAAACCCCCAACGCCCCGAATAGGTGGCGTAGCGAGGTGGCAATGTCTGGCATGTGCACCTCATGCGCTTCACGCGGCAAGACCAGCACATCCCACCCTTCGGTGAGCTCTGGCCCTAAGGTGTGCACCGCCGCGCGTACCACGCGCTTAAAGCGATTGCGTTCCACCGCCGATCCAAATTTCTTACTTACAATAATACCCAACCTGATGGGACTTTGCACAGTCTCCGAGGCTGGGCGTGGTAGGACGCGCACCTGTAGGAGCGCGTCCCCCTTTCGGCGTCCTCGCGCATGCACGCGACTGAACTCGGCGCGTCGGCGCAACGACGTATAAACCGCACTGGCCCGCATTAGACGGTCAGGCGCTTTCGCCCCTTGGTACGGCGGCGACTGAGCACTTGACGACCATCGCTCGTGCTCATTCGCTGGCGGAACCCGTGCACGCGGGCACGGCGTCGGCGTTTGGGCTGCCATGTTCGTTTCATTGGATTTCCTCCTTACAATACGACGGCAAACGGTAAGCGTCTGCCGCAGACGGCACCTTGCGCCGCCGTGCTAACACAAACCCGAAAATTATAGCAGATGAGTCGCCCTCGCGTAAAGGGTCAATTTCGCATGTGTCGGTTGCGCATGACGTCTCGGAGGTGCGACAGGCCATTTCCTTGTGGTTTTGGTTGACACCAACGAGTCCAACCGGGCATAATACCTGATGCTTGTTCGGATAAAGAACCGTGAGTCCGCGCGGCGCAACACGTTGTCGTTTTCGCCGATCCGAACCACATCGAGAAGGAGATCACTGTGGAAGAAAAACAACTTCTAATGATCCCCGGGCCGACTCCCTGCCCGGCATCGGTCCTGCTGGCGCATGCTCGCCCGATGATCAACCACCGCGGCCCGCAATTTCAAGCGGTGCTCAAAGAAGTCACCGAAAATCTGAAAAAAGTGTATAAAACGCAGAATGACGTGTTCATTCTCACCTCATCCGGGACGGGGGCGATGGAAACCGCCATCGTCAACACCCTCTCCCCCGGTGATAAGGTGCTGTCGCTCTCAATAGGGAATTTCGGGGATCGCTGGGCGAAGATCGCTAAGGTGTACGGCGCGGATGTCGAAAAGATCGACTTCCCCCTTGGCACTGCGGTGGACCCGGCCGTCTTGCGCACCCGGCTGCAGGCTGACGTGCAGAAAGAGATCAAAGCCGTCCTGGTACAGTTTAATGAAACCTCGACCGGCGTTGTCAACCCCATGCCGGAAATCGCCCAGGTCGTGCACGAGCACGGCGCATTGATCCTCGTCGACGCCGTCTCCGGCCTCGGCGCCATCGACCTCGATACCGACGGCCTCAAACTTGATGTCGTCTGCGCCGGGTCGCAAAAAGCCTTCATGTGCCCGCCGGGACTCGCCTTCATTTCCTTCAGTCCGCGCGCCATGGCCGCCGCCAAAGAGGCGAAGATGCCGCGCTTCTACTTCAACGTGCTCGACGCAAAAGAGTTCGCCGACAAAGGGCAGACGCCATGGACCCCGGCGATTCCGCAGTTCTTCGGTATGCAGGTCGGCCTGCGCATGGTCATGCAGGAAACGCTGGAAGGCTTTCAGGCGCGCCACCTGCGCCTGCGCAACGCCACCCGCGCCGGTGTGAAGGCGCTGGGCCTCAAGCTGTTCGTGGAAGACGATAAGATCGCCAGCCCGGTCATCACCGCCCTCGAAGCGCCCGCCGGTATCAGCCCCGACGCCATTCGCAAGCGGGCGTTGGAGAAGTTCAGCGTGGTCTACGCCGTGGGCCAGGGCAAATTGAAACCGACGCACTTCCGCATCGGCCACCTCGGCTATGTCAATGAGTGCGACGTCTACGCCGCCCTGAGCGTGCTCGGCAGCGTGCTCACCGAATTGGGCTACGTGTGCGATCCCGCCGCCGGCGTCGTTGCCGCCCAGCAGGTGATCAACGCCGAACTGACCCGCGCGTAAACGACACTATAACGCAACACGCTGTCGGGCGC
>DASXVL010000414.1:0-12144 GCA_036504255.1 Armatimonadota bacterium
CATGCGGATGACACCTTGCTCCCCGGTACTGCCGGTGTATTCATCTGGTCGTAGCGGATGGTCCAGCTTCTTCCGCTCGACGCGGATCTCCTCATGAGTGATGGTTGTGGGCACTTCGACTGTTTCCGTGGTCGTGTCCGACATCACTTCCACCGTACCGACTTCGTGGATCACCTTTTCCACGGTGACCTCTTCCTCGATGACCGGCACGTGCAGTTCTTCGCGCCCGGTTGTGGTTGTTGTCGTTGGCGCCGGCATGGGTGTCGCCGCCATAGCTGGCCTGGCGCTGCTGGTACCAGGATAGCCTAGTCCGCCGTGATTGCGCAGAATGCGCGTCGCGTCGTCGCTGCGCGTGTCCGCATCGACAATCACCAGTATCTTGCCGGCATCGAGCTGCGATACAAACCATTGCGGCGCATCCGCGGGCGTGTTGTCACGCTGCAGCGCCTCGACGAATCCGCCCGGCAGTGTTTCATACACATCCGAGGGACTCGTCATCTCATGCGCCGGCGGGTTCATGCCGCTCCGGTATTCCCGTCCCAGGTCATCAGCCAGGTCGGGCCCGATGTCCCGGTTGTGGACGACCACACCGATCTTGTCGTCCGTAAAATTGGTGTGGATCAAATCCCGAATGGCTTGTTCGGCATCTTCGGCACGTTGAAACACCTCCGCGATGACCCTTGCCATAGTATCCTCCTTCAGGTTGTCGCGATGTCACCTCATAGCGGGAGACGATAGAGATATGCCCGCGATTCTCTCAGATACATCTTTGTGCACCCCACAAGACATCACGCATGTGCGAATCGGTGCGTCTCACTGGAATATAGGAAGAACTGGATGCTTGCGTGCGCAACCCGGCGCCTTGAATTGACACAACGCCGGAAGATTATTCGTGTCTGGATCGGGGGGAGTTATGAAACCACGTGATGTCTTGCTGGCCAGTACCGCCGCCGGATTGGCGTTGGGTGGGCTGACCTGGTTGGCCACCCGCCTGTTCACGGACGTTGGCCCGGTGGAGCCGGTGCACATTGGCGATCGTCTACCGGAAATGACCGGAGCCACGCTGGCAGGCACGGTACTGCATCTGCCGCATGATCTCGTGGGGCGCGTGGCGGTACTCATGCTGGGCGATAAGTATGACGCGCGCTACGAGGTGGCGGACTGGGCGCATGCCGTCGCTGCCATCGCCGGGGAATGCGATGATCTTGCGTATTTTCAAGTCGCCCTCATCAGCGGGGTCGGCCCGGTGATGCGCAAGGTTATCGACACAGCGATGGTGCGCGGCACGGAGCCTGCGGAGCGCGGCCACGTGCTCACGGTGTACGGCGACTTGCGTGAATTGCGAAAACGGCTGGCGCTGTCCGGACGCCCGCACGCCACGGTGCTGGTCCTCGGACGCACGGGACGCATCGCCTGGCGGGGCGAAGGGGGCGTGAGCGCGGAGCGGCGCGATGCGCTGGCCGCCGCATTGCAGGCGCAAGGCATTGACGTGGCGCAGGTGTAAATTTACGCAGGCGTCAGGTAGCCCTCGATACGCAGATCGTCGCCGAATTGTTTCCAGGTCACGTCGCGCAGCCGCGGCGTATCGGCGAGGTGCGCGCTGCCCGGACCATCGAGCACCGGGGTGGCCTCGCGTCCGTCGATGAAGAGCGGCGCCACGTACCAGCGTACTTTGTGCACCAGGCGGGCATGCAGCAGCGCGGCGGCGAATTTCCCCCCCGCTTCGATCATCAGGCTCTGTATATCCCGCGCGCCAAGGGCCGTGAGCAATGCGGGTAAGTCCACCCTGCCATCCGGTGTCGGCAGCGAGAGAATCTCCACGCCTCGTTCCCGGTAGGGGATAAGGCGCGCCTCATCCGTCACGGCGGTGGCAAGGAGGGGCGCGTGTTCCGCCGCCGCGTAAACGAGCGCTTCCGGCGCGGTGCGCGCCAGGGAATCAACCACCACGCGACGCGGGTCACGCCCGCCGGGGATGCGCGCGGTGAGGGCCGGGTTGTCGGCGATGACGGTGGCCGAGGTGGTGAGGATGGCGTCCTGTGTGGCGCGCAAGCGGTGTACATCGCGCCGCGCCGCGTCGCCGGTAATCCAGCGTGATTCCCCGGTGCGCGTGGCGATCTTGCCATCCAGGCTGGCCGCCAGCTTCAGCGTCACAAAGGGCTGTTTGGTGCGCATCCAATGCCGCCACGCCTCATTGAGGCGCTGCTCGTCATCGGTGAGTGCACCGTTGTCGACGGCCACTCCGGCGGCGTGCAGCTTGTCCAGCCCACGTCCGGCCACCAGCGGGTTGGGGTCGAGCGAGGCGAAGACGACGCGGCGGATTCCTGCGTGGATGATGGCGTCGGCGCAGGGCGGGGTTTTGCCGTAGTGCGAGCAGGGCTCCAGGGAAACGTAGATCGTCGCGTCCCTCGCCCCGTCGCCCGCGGCGCGCAGCGCGAAGATTTCGGCATGCGGCTCCCCTGCCTTGGGGTGAAAGCCTTCGCCGAGCACCACGCCATCTTTGACTACGACCGCGCCCACCATCGGGTTGGGCGCGGTTCGGCCATGGGCGCGGCGTGCGAGGACGAGCGTACGGCGAAGATGGCGGAGATCGTCTGCGGTGATGGACATGCCGGATTATTCCTTCGGTGTGTTGTCGCGCTGGGCGGCGATGGTGCGCGCGAACTCTTCCCAATACTGGCGCGAATCGCGCAGCGAGTCTTCACCATAGAGGCGAAAGTCGGCGATGACTAACAACAGGATGGCTCCCGTCAGCAGGGTAATGCATCCCCAATAGGCTAACCAGATGGGCACCACGCCATCCGGCTCCACGAGGCGGAAGACGCACACGCCAAGGAAAAGGCTGACCAGGAGGAAGAGCAGCATGGCCGCCATGGAGAGGCGCAAGGTCAAACGCCGCACCTGCGTGGCGTCGCGCATTTTACGAAAAAGATAGATTTCGCGCAGCGCCATGATGAGTACGATGAAGACGACGGACGCCAGTAGCAGAGTGAAAACCATGGTCATTCCCCACGGCATTGTAACATACCGGCGCGGTCATGAGTAGCGGGATTACGGCGCGACGCGTCCGGTGAGTTGGTCGGCATGGCTGCAGCCGCTGCTGTCTTTGAAGTAGCCGATATAGCCGATAAAGCTACCATCCGCCCCATGGCACGGTTGTCCGATGTGCTCGATCAAGGCGTACTCGCCATCATAGCGGCGGATACGATACTGCAGGGCGAAGGCACGCTGTGCGCTGCGTGCGGTTTGATACTGGGAAAAATACTGTTCTTGATCATCCGGGTGGATGTCGCCTAGTTGGCAGACGGCTTCATCCAATTCCTCGCCCAGATAGTGCACGCCCGCGCGGTTACAATAAATAATCCGCCCGTTGGTATCAGAGCGCCAGATGGGCAAGGGGAATTCCTCGAAGAGCGTGCGATAGAATTCGTGTGATTGTTCCAGCACGCGCTCTGCTTTGGCGCGATCGGTAATATTACGATCGATGCCGCGAAAACCACAGAACACTCCTGTGGTGGTGAAGATCGGTGTTCCACTGGATTCAATAGTGATGACACGCCCATCGCGATGGACGAGTTGCAACTCTACGAGATGATAAGCCTGCTGTTGCGTGGCGAATTGCTGCAAAATCTCTTTCGCCCATAACGATTCCCGGCTCTCCATGAGCGCAAAGATCGTTTTACCGATGACGTGTTCCTGGTTAAATCCGATGAGCGGTTTGATGCTCGGGCTGACGAAGGTGTACTCAAAGCGTTCATTCACTTCCCACACGACGTCGCTGCAGGACTCGACCAAGCCGCGAAAGCGCGCTTCACTATCCTTGAGGGCTTGCTCATAATGATGAATGATACGCACCAAGCGCAACATCAACATGGACACGAGCAGGATGGTGAGGAAAATATAGGAGGCATCACAGGTTAACAGCCAGAGTTGGGATTGACCGGCCGGAAGCATCACTTGTACTGATTCATGGTAAAAGGGGAAGGAGAGCCCGCCAAAGATGGCGTACGTGATAATTAATAAGAGAGGGACCCAACGCTGATGCGCGGTCGCGGGAGAATCTGGAGTCGTCATCGCTGCCTCCTTCCTTTGCGCATATTTCCAGGCCTCTCTATCGATGCGACATGAAAATCTGCCCGCGGTGAGCGGGAAGTTGCGAGTGCTAAGTACTACATACTATAAATTCGTCAGCAGACCGGCAACCCCTTCTCTTTCTTCTACGATTATTATCCGATGAGCCATACAATGGTTCGGGCTGGAGGTGACTATCGGCCGTAGCGTGCACGCCGACGCAGGGCCGCCGGCGCCACGATCGCCGGCGAACAGGCTACGCGTTGGCTAGACGGCGCGTAAATAGTGCGCTAAAATAGGACTCGCCACAGATCTAGCGTAATCAGGAGCCGTAGATGACGATGCAGTCCGACCATGAAGCCATCCTCGACGTTCGCCTCCTTCATTGGACCGGCAGCTTGTTTCCCGCCTATGCCGCAGCGCGCGTGTGCTATAGCAAAGCCGGCTATGCAGGTATCACGCCGTTAGCCAGTGAAACGGCGATGGGCGAATGGTTGCGCGACCGCGTGCTCTCACGCGGGCATTGGGGTATCATCGAGCACCTCGATTTTCATTTCGTGATTCGCGGGATCTCTCGCGCCTGCTCACATCAACTGGTGCGCCATCGCCTGGCGTCCTTCGCCCAGCAAAGCCAGCGCTATGTCGATAAAGCGGATTTTCGCTATGTCGTGCCGACAACCATTCGTGACTGCCCGGAAGCCCTGGCGCTTTTCCGGCAGACCATGACGGAACTCGGTGAGCGCTATGAGGCCATGCAGACGCTGTTACATGGCGCGTACCCGGACTTTGCTAATGAAGCGGTCAATCAGGATGCGCGCTTTCTGTTGCCGAATGCCTGTGAAACGGAAATTGTCATGAAGTTGAACGGGCGGCAGGTGCTGGAAATCTCACGCAAGCGCCTCTGCAGCCGCGCGCAATGGGAAATTCGCGCGCTGTTCGCCCGCATGCGCGAACTGTTGCAGGCGGAAGTGCCGGTCATTTTCGACAACTTGGGAGCGGACTGCGCCTGGGATAAATGCCACGAAGGCGGGTGCTCGCTCGCGTATCATAAAGCGGATAAGTGGTAGTGCTGCTTGCCGGGTTCCGCCAAGGCAGGCTTGCTGCGCATGCCGAACGTGTCGGCCACGACGCCGAGTCCCAGCGATGAAGCCATTAACAGCATGCCAACCATCGTTGGACGTGAGACCGCCCCTCGGGTACGTTGCCGACCCCCTCCCCGGTGCAGAGGCCACTTCAGCGGCTGGCAAGGCAGAGCGCTCAATCGGTGAACGTTGTTAATTGCTGGTTATGCTTTGGCCAGCAAACCAGTGCCCTCTCCTTGCACGCAACTGGATCGAAAATGCTCTCGGTCCCAACATGCTGACGATCATGCCGTGCCGCGGCACACGAAAGCAGACAGCATTTGATGACGTCGCAAATCTTCTTTTGATTGGTTACTTGTCAAGCGGGTAGGCCGTTGTTATAATGAATCGTGTATAAAACGACATCAACGCCCGAGTGGTGATGTGCCCCCCACATTCCGACTCCGTGAGCCTGTGTTTCGCGTCATGACAGGCAAGGCGTTCCAAATTGATTCCCTTACGCGGTAGGCTAGGCAATTTGTGAGCGAGTGGTTATGCGCAGTCAGCGATGACAAAGCAAGGATGGGGCGTACAAAGGTTTTATTGGTTCTCAAGAGAGGGAACCGTCGTGCGGGGAGCGAATACTACAGTACATAAAGAACCCTGCGTATCGGACGTTTGACTCAGCGTGCTCCCTGGCTTGGGCCACGTATGGGCGATTCGAAGTAATAATGTTATTTCTCGCCGGATGAGAGATAACGTAACGTAGAACAAAGGAGCAACCGCCACCATGTCCAGATGGATTCGCGGTCGCCTGGGGCGGCCCATGGCCAGTGTCCTCAGTCTGCTGATGCTGGTAACACTTTTGATGCCGCTGTTTCCTCCCACAGCCAAGGCGGAAGGATCTGGGATCATTGATTGGAGTTCGTTATTAAGTACTGCCAAAGCGAACCCCATTCCCCTGGTCGTTCTTGATTTCGCTAACCGATCCACATACAAAACCGGCATGCTCGGCCGAGAGGTAACAGATGCGCTCTCGCTGGCACTGCAAGATACCGGGAAGTATGCGGTCGTTCCACGTAACGACGTGGATAGTGTCATGCATGATGCGAGCCTGACCGTGCCGATTGACGCGGGGGCGCAGGTCATGGTGGCCGATCGGCTCAATGCGCCGTTCATCATCTCGGGTGAGATTGAGAACGTCGGCATACTCCGCACCAAGGATGGTACCTGTGCCGAAGTGACGGTGAACGCCGTTGTGTTAAGCAAAATCACACGTTTGCCGATTAACGGGGCACGGGTGATTCAACGCAGCTCCCCCAAAATCGCCTACGTGGGCAATCCTGATGCGCTGGTCTATGAGGCGCTCTCGACGGCCGCCTATCAGATCACCCAGCGCATTCTCGATCATCGCATTCCGGTGGTTTCGGTATTGGCGTCTGCGGTCTCCGGCGAAGTGCACTTACGCGGGGGTACCGTCAACGGTATCCAGGTCGGCATGCGACTGGTTGCCGTGCGCAACGAGAGTGTGACCGGCATTCTGCGCGTAGAAAAAACGTCACCGACCGATGCGGAGTGCGTTGTCATCGATGATCGCAAGGGTGTCGCGCCAGGCGACAAAGTTGTGCCTGTCTACTCACTGGAACGCCAGCAAGTCAGCGTGGTTGATGCCAAAAAACGGAGTAGTGGGCAGATGCTCTCACTCGTCAGTTTAGGGTTGTTGGGTGCGATACTAGGCAGCGTAGCGAATTCAAGCAAAACCGGCGCGACGTCGGGGCTGGCTGCGGCGGCGCCATTGGCGGACGCTGTTACGACCGATCGACCATCTGGCGCCAATATCGTCACCTGGTCACGTTTTAGCAATGCCGGCAACGTGCTTAAATATGTAATCTTCCGTCATACCGATGGTACCGGCGAACTACCAATTGCGATAGTGGACGGTGGCGTGACAAGCTATGTCGATGTCGCGAATCCCGACCTGAGTAATAGTGATCCGACAAAAGCACCATGGTTGTACTTTCTTCGCTCGTATAGTTTCACTATACGTCCGCAGGATGGATCACTCCTAAGCGATTCAGACCTTGACACGTTCGGCAATGCCAGCGCAACCCTGACATGGACGTATACCGAAACGACGTTTACTGCCGTGCTACAGGATTACCCGATTGCTACGGGGCAATCAGTCTACTATCGAGTGCGTCCGATCTATCGCGTCTACACTAACATAACCGCCACGAGCACGGACACGGGCACGAGCACCAACCCTAATCCTTACACGTGGCACATTCGACTGGGCGAATTCAGCAACGCGACCCATGTCTCGGCGCCATTGCACCCCCCAACCATCGTTTGGCCGACGACATCGATCGACGGGTACTATCGATGCACTCGTGTACTGAAAGGGAATGTCTACGCCTTGCAGTTGTCGAACTATTTGACATTCCCCAAAGACCACACCGAGACGATTCAGGCGACGATGACGACGGATAGTACCACCGGCGCCCCCGTGGCAGAGGCGTATTACTCCTACGATGACCTGGCGTTCAACTCCAAGTTTGAAAACGCCGGGACGATCTATGCACGTATGGGGGTACGATCGACCGACTTCGATAACCCGCTGGCTGAGAGGGTCAAATACTACGACGGTTACGTCTATAGTCTCCCGAGCATCCTCACCATCCCACGGACGATGTTGTTACGCCAGGGCCTGAGGACGAATATCATTCAGACGCATTCGCCGAATCGCGGTGTGCCGAGCGGGAGTAATTCTCGCCGTCGCACACAGTAAGTACAAACGCAAACGAGTACGCCAGGAGCGTTTGGCGCACGCTAAGCGCTCCTGGTGATTCTTCTTCCGCCTCTTCGCCCTGCCCTGTCTCCCTCTGGTATGGCGGGACGAAGAAAAATAAATCAAACACAATCAAACACACTGTGGGGTCCACTTTGCGGTGGCGCTGTCCTAGCCATAAGGAGCGATGTCCATGACTACCATTCGACGGGGACATTTTGTTCGCGCGCTGAGCATTACCATTTTGATTTTTTGGATGCTCCCAGCCTTAATCCTTGCCATCACGTCGGTAGGGTTTGCCGTGGCTGGTAGCGGGCAACAATCAATTTTACTCTTGCCCATCGCTGCCACCGCCGAGGGAATCCCCAATAACCTTGCGGCACAAATGCAGAGCCAGTTGCAAGCCGCACTCCTGCAGCGGCCTGGCGTTCAGGTCGATATCCTGAACCGCAACTCGCGCAAATTGCTGTGGGCCAAAACGCAGTTAGATGACGCCGGCCAAACGCAGCTCTTAAAGAACTACGATACCGCCCAGGACGTCAACGCCTTGGCGGATGACCGGCTCAAGGCGGCGGCTGCATTGGTGGAGAAGCTGGGCATGGATGCCATCGTTTACGGAAAAATCGATGGCTATGAGATCGGCGCCAAGCCAAGGCAAGTACAAATCCATTTTACCGGCACGGCCGTGTCGCTGGAGCGGTTGGATACTGGCAAATTTGCCACCGATCCGCAAGGCAATCTCATTCCGCTGGCGACCCCGTTAAGTGTTGTCAGTAAAAGCCGTGTGCTACCGAAAAGCGAACTGGCCGTTGAGGCTATGAATAACGATGCCGTCGCGACCGTGGCCGACACTGTGGCCGCAAAGGTGACGGGCAGCAAACGACAAGGAAGCGCGTCGACCGTGTCTGAACAGAGTGCACCGGTTTCTGTGAACGACCAGGGGGAGAAACGGCATTCCGGATCAGGCGCGCTTTGGATATTGCTCGCGCTCGTTGTGGTGGCTGCAGCAGCCGGCGGCGGTGGTGGTGGTGGTACGCCAAAGCAAATAGTGCCGGAAGCTCCATCGCAGTTATCCGCCCAGGTCTATCCGAGTGATCTTAGTGGCTCGAATTACTATATTCAGCTAAGTTGGCAAATGACGAGCAACGCAAAGCCGATATCCTTCGATATCTATCGCGATGATAACCTTGGCTTTGGCGGAAGTCGTATGGCCACTTCCTCAATCAAAGCGGGGGCCATTCTCCGAGGGCCTCTCGGCGGACGATACAACCCCGGCATGGCGCGTGCGAATGATCGGCGGATTCGTACATCGGCACGGCGACCTGTAAGCGCATTAGCGTTAGGGAGCGGGTCGCTCTACCAACAAGGGATTGCTGGAACCGCACGTCATTTCCAAGACATGGATGTATCATCGGATATTGCGTATACCTACCATGTGGTTGCTAACTACGCCGATGGCACGTCAAGCGACCCGATGGCTAATGAGATCACACGTACGATCAGCAGCTCTCCCAATGAGGTCGGGACTATTTCGGCCGAATTTGTGAATAATTTGATGATCGCCGTCACCTGGACCGCGCCGGGTACGCCAGACCTGGTTATCAATAAATACAAGATCTATCGGACGACGACATTCCCGGCGGGGCGACTCGTTGCGACCAGAGATGAATTGAAAGCCGCTTACGATATCAGCGGCGCGAGCGGCGATGTGTTACCGACAGCGACCACTTTTAACGATCCGAATCCGGTATACGGCGCCGTGAATAGTTATGTTGTGGTGCCATACCACACCGTCAATAACGTCAATACGGCAACGGATGGGCCATATCCGGTCGCACAGGTTGTACTTGATCCGCGTCCTTGGACAGGGACGATCGATGCCTATGCCGTGACGATCATTGGCTCGCAACGAATTTACTACTCGGCAGATCCGCACGATGTGCTGACGAGCCTGTCAGAATCATCTTCGGATGTAAAGATTCAAGCCCTCGCCTACTTCGGGAACGGGCTAGGTAACTTACGGCCAACGATACCACTCAACGCTGAAGGCGCCGTGGTGACGTTAACCACAGACCGCGGTTCGTTCGGGGTACGTGATCCCGCGACACAGGTACTCGTGGATTCGCAGAGGCTCACGTGCAAACTCGACCCCAATGGGCAAGCCGTGGTGTCGTTCCAGGGACGCGCGGCCGATCCGAATCGTTCGACGTTCCTACCACCTGCAGCGACCAAAGAGTTGAAGGTGCCGACGATCAACGCCGTCTGCAATGGCAATACGATCACACTCAACGGGGTAGCGACTGCCCTTGACTCTTTCGGAATGAGTGTCCCAACAGCCTTCCCAACCCTGGTCGGCCCACCGGCATTGATCGCCCTAACAAAGACGGTGCCGACACCGGCGATCATGCCGACGCAACCGGATTCAGTGCCGGTCCTTTTCCAGGGACAAACGGCAACGTTGACTGCAATGGTAACGGATGCCGCCGCGCAACCGGTGCTGGCCGGTATGCCGATCTGGTTTGTGCAAGCTTGGACGCCATTAACGGGTCAAACCGTAGCCACCACCGATTATTTCAATGCCGCTAACGGCCCTGCATCGGTTGGCACCATGCCCTTTGCGATCACTGACACCAATGGGAGAGCCCAGACCGGTTTCACCAGTGACCGTTCAGGACTCTTTACCTGGTATGCATATGCACTGGGTAAGGACCCAGACACGAAGTTGCTGCAAGATATCAATGAGACGACCGTGGGCGGGTTGACTACGGATGCCATGGTGGAGGTGAAACCGAATTTGCTTCCAGCTGACGTCCAAGGCACGTTGGTATTTGCGAAGGATTCATTACTGTGCAAAACTTTTGCTTGGTACAAAAATTGGCACATGAAAAGCGTATCGCGCGCACGTATTAACTGCAGTTCGAACCCACTCGTGCCGGGGGACAATGCTGCAATAGCGACATTCACCGCCGAAGATGAAACCGGCAAGCGTACTTTGCCGGGTGTCTATTATATGGCGACGCCTTACCGGATCATCAATAATACCTACCTTGAGATGACCACAGAGGATCCTGTACCGTTCGCGGTATTGCAGACATTGGATAAAACGACGATTACAAATGCGACGCCGCTCATGTTTAACGGGCAATCCGAAACATCCTTTATCATTCGTGGCAATCAAGTGATCGGCAATATGGGCATTAAGTTCAATACACAGATGGGATCGCAAAACTTCTTCCATTATGACGATGTCGTCACGATGTACGGACCTGGCTTGGATGAAGCCCGGGATTCGCCTAATCCTGCCGACCCATTATACTCATTGGCGGCGATCACTATGACGCATCCGCATATCGATAATGCTGAAACCTGGGTGCGGATCAGTGGGCTCAGTGACCCGCAGATGACGTTTCCAACCGCCCCTGCTACGGCGATCAACGCCACGGATATCACGGTACAGTTGCGCGACATTCACGGGAATCCTTTCCCGGCGGGCTATTTGATTGGCGTTGAGTCGGCAGAACATACTGCCGGACTTCCATTCTCTACCTATGGGGTGACTAAGCGTGACGGAACGTATTCGTTTAAGTATATTGGCGCAAAACTGACGGCGCGCAATCAATTGATTGACAATTTGAAATTCACCCTTTATGGTGAAAATATAATCAGCGCGGATCAGCGGAGTACCGATCAGGCTGAGTGTTCACCCGGATATAGCAAATTTATTGATAATACGGTCATTAAATCGGAGCATCCGGACAATAACAACGGTGACTTCTCACCGCAGTATTCGATGGACATCGCTCAAGCGACGGTGTTACCTCCGAACTTAATCAATCGTACGATTTCAATGTCGGTCTATACTGTTGACGGCAATCCGGTACTCAGTGGATATCCGATTAACTTCATGAGATTACCGACGACTTCAACAGCGCCAGTCAATGTTCCGGGCCCGGTAATCACAACCGGTACCAACGGCGTCGTCACGGCAACGTTCTCGCTTGGGGGGAACTATGGGAATGGGCCGGCTCATATCATTGCCTACTATGACCGGAAGGACGGGAGCTCGCCACCATCTGCAGGAGAAATCATCGGGGATACGGGATGGTTTACGGTAGGACTGGATACTCCGGTCTTAACGTTTACCAATCTTTCCGCTACAGGGGTGACCCTGCATTGGAAAGGGGATAACAGCTCCCAAGGCGTCGATTATGCGAAGTCGTATATCAT
>DASXVL010000415.1:0-2544 GCA_036504255.1 Armatimonadota bacterium
TACCTGCCCGGACTTGCATCTCGCGGCACGCTGAGCGCGACTCCGGGCTGTGGCCCTCCATCGGCTTCCAGACAGTGCTGTTGACATTAGCCCAGCCTGAAGTCCTTAGTACGGTCTGGAACAGGGCTGTTGATTAGAGGGCGATAGCCGGGCTTGGGCCCTGTTCCAGACAGTGCTAAGGACTGTGGGCAGGGTTAGTGGCAGACGGGGCTAAGGATTGCAGGCGGGGATTGTTCTGTCGCTACTGGCGGCGGGCGTGGTATAATATAGGAAGCAATTACATCGACATCACAGGACGCCATCGGCGTATTCTCCGCGGGGACGCGGGGGGTACGCCGTTTTGTTGTTGGTGGGCGGGGGCGATGTTGACTGTGGGGGAGTGGCAAGCATGAGTGTTGAGCACCAAACCATTACGATTCCCGAGTTTTCGCCGGGCTTGCGTGCGGACATTGACCCGTCGCTGCTGCCGCCGGGCGCGGCGTCGGCGTGTGCGAATGTGATCATGGATACCGGGACGCTGCGCGTGCGGCCGGGGCGGGAGCGCGAGTTCCCGGCGACCGATGAGCCGGATACGGTGCGCGCCATGGCCGAGCTGCACACGGAGGCGGGCACGCTGCTCTATGCGGTGACGGGCGACCACGTGCAGTATTATGGGCCGGGGCCGGGCGCGGCGACGGGCACGACGCTTGATGAGACGGATACGGAGTTCGGCCAGCCGTTCATCGGCTGTGGGCGCGCGGATTTCGATGGCTTCAAAAATGGCAGCGGCACCTCGGTGGCGATCTCGTTCAAGGCGTCGCGCAGCGGCGCGATTGCGTCTCTCGCGTTCCCCTGGCGCTCTGGAAGCGGAGCGGGCGCGGGAAACGGGGGCCGCTACGACGTCGCCCTGCACTCCAACCTGCTGGACAGCAATACGCCAGCCGGTGAAGTACTGGCGCAACTCCTGGGCGTGGATATGGCCACCTACATGGGTGGGAGCAGCGATGGGCCGGCATGCCTGCCGCTGAGCGTGGAGTTGGTGGCCGAGCAGATTTATCATCTCGTGATCACGAACACCGCCACGCCATCCGGGAGTAATTATGGTTCACTGAGTACGGTGATGGACCAGGTGACTGCGTGGAGCGACTGGGCGAGCAGCGGGCGTGATGCCCGGCTGCTCTGCCGCGTGAACAGCGGCGCGTGGGGACCGTGGGGGAGCGCGGGGAACCAGTGGCATACCAGCGGTGGCACCGATTTTAACGGTTCGCACGTGGCGCTGCTCATTGCGTGGGCCGATGGGGTGGTGACGGGCAACGCGTACCAGGCGAATACGCTGGATACCTCGATGCGCCTCAATAGCGGCACGGTGAAAATTGCGGAACGCTTCACCCTCGCCCACCCGCACACCCTCGATATCTTGGGGGTCGCCTTGCGGAAGGTGGGGAATCCGGGACGGCTCCACTACCTGATCGAAACGGCGCCGAACGCGGGTGACGTGGGGACGGTCATCATGACGGGGACCTTCCCCAGCGCGGCGCTCGCGGGTCTCGGCGCGAGTCCGCAGGCGATGGCGTACCATACCTTGCCGTCACCGGTTCCCCTGGCGGCTGACACGGCGTACCGCATCGCGTTTTACGTGGATGCGGAGACGGCCGGGTCCGCGAATTACTACGAGCAGAATCCGCCGTACAGTTTCGTGCAGGAGAATTGGACGGCAGCCAGTTGGGGCGGCGGCGCGTCCTGCGCGCAACTGTGGACCGGGACGGACTGGGTCAGTCACGAGGCGCAAGACCTGGCGTTAAGCCTGCTACAGCGCGATAGTGCGGCGACAGAGGATACCAGCGTCGTCGGGTGGCACCCGGTCGTCATGTGTGATGTCGCCACCACGCAGCCAGCGCGGCTGCAGGCGTACAAGCAGGCGATGTATCTGGTGGATAGCACGCACCATGTGCGCAAGATCGTCAAGGGCACGGCCAGTGATCTGCGCGACGAGCCGACGCCCGCGAAAGCGGCGATCGTCAACGAAGGCTCCGCGCAGATGCTCGTCGGGCCGTGGGGTGTCGGGCATGAGACCGGCAGCGGGCATGGCGCGGAGGCTGGGCATTGGGTATTATCGATTAACAATGTATCCCATTTTGTATACCCGCGTATCTGGGATAACGCCATGGCCTTTAACGCGGAATGGCTCGGAACGACGTGGATATCGAACCAGTCGACCGGCAACGGCGTGACGGTGCGGCGCTTCGCCAAACAAGATGGCGCGGATGCGTATAACGCCATCATCACCGACACCGAGACCCCCTTGGCGGTTGAGCCCACGCTGGGCTTGGAAATTCTTGGCACCTCCGCCAGTATCAGCGCAAATCCCCATGTGCGCATGAAGGCGCAAATACCAGGAAACGGGCTCAACCTGATACCGGCCACCACGCTCCAGCTCAAGTTCAAAGTGCTCGCCTCGGTGCTTCCCACGGCCATGACGCTCCAACTGGGCAAGGAAGATAAAGCGAACGGCAACCTGGCGATTGTCAAGACAATCGACTTTTTTCCCGACGATGGAGACACGGT
>DASXVL010000416.1:0-5591 GCA_036504255.1 Armatimonadota bacterium
TGATTGTAGATGACCGACGCCGATATCCGATGATCATTCTCCTCGGGGTGCAAAGCTTCCGGACTCTTCCGATAGCCAAACGAGGCTTGCAACGCCAAGTTGGATGACGGATTGGCCGAAAGACGACCACTGAATGAATCAAAAGTAGGTTTTTCGAAGGCAAAACGGTTCTCCCCTGGCTCGCGACCGTTGAACGTCGATACTTCTGCCTGCCAGAGCCGCGTTTGATACCCGGCAGTCACCACTCCATAGGAGATATGCGTGGAATCCTGCCAGTGGTGGCCGATAGGCGACAGGGGATCATCCAGCGCAAATGTCCGATGCATATAGGCGACGGGACCGAGTGCCGGTTGCCCCACGGGTGCGGCATACAGGTACACCGCCGACTCCGGTGTAACCAAATGGGTATAGGTCGCGGATAGCTCCGAGAAGAAATTATGCGGATGCTGATGATCTTTGAGAGGTTGATTGTGCCAGCTTTCACCAGTTTGCAACAGCAGCGGGTATCCGCTGCCCCCCACGGTCAATGGATCAAGGGAGAGCATGGCGGCCAGCTTCCATTGGTTCCGCATGCCCACGTTTCGCCGTGCCGTCATCATCTCCCAGTTGGGCAGCGATAGTGTCCTGTCGCCACGCGGTCCGTTCATCTGATCAGACAGAAGGTGGGCTGCGCCATGGTACATGAACTGCCATGGCCCTGATTGCCGCATAATCGCATACATCGGTGTGCTATCCGGCAACCAGGACGTGCCTCCACCATCGCGTGTGTCAGGAATAGCAAGCGGGTTCACTATCGTCGTCATCTGCATCGGGGTAGACGATGTCGTGGGCGGCATCGACATGCTCTCCGGCATAGGTGTGTCTTCTTGCGCTCGGGCAATTCCTCCGAACAAGAGAATGCTCGCCAGCACGCAGCTACGATAGCAAATGATCATGCAATGCTCGTTCCTCCCTGCTACAGAGGATGAAAATGAGACCTTTAGCGAATCGTTGCATTGTAACAAGGATGGGCGCATTCCTCTGTGACTGGCGAGTGACATCTCACTTGTGCAGGCAGGGCATGTCGCAATCTCTTCTCGCATAAACGTCATGCACAGGCTACGCGAGATCAATGAGGTAGAGGGAATTAGCGATGGAACATCGCGCGCATGGGACACATGCCGATCATCACATGCCCGGCAAGCACGCACCAGGCAACAATCGCACGAAAGAACAAACAGCCCACGGCGGGCATCACGCCGGTAGGGAGCAAGAATTTCGGCTACCTTTCATCATGAGCCCGTGTGCACTATTCCGGTTTTGTTATTTTCATCGATGATCCACCAGTGGCTGTGGGGTTCGCAACGCGGCATATGTGTGCTACCCACTGCCTTCAAGCTTGCGCCGTAAGGCATCGTAATCATCGGGGGAGATTTCACCGGCGGCCAATCGCCGGTCGAGAATCGCGCGGGGCGTCTCCGTCGGTGATGGCCCGGCTACCGGCATCAGCGTTCCACGTTGCGCCACAACCCGATACAGGAGATACAGACCCACTAACACCGCGATCCAGAATAGGATCATACCGAGCAGCATCACGCTCCACCATCCGCTACCGCCATCGTACATATGCGGCCACATTGTCATCACCTCTCGCCGTATTCATTCCCTGCTGACGGCCGTGGATGCAGGGTGAACGTCGGAGGAATCCACATCAGACAAAAATCATGCTTCCGCTCGTGAGCGATGACAGCACACACAGCGAGAAGCATTACGAGTTCCGGAACTGTCACACGCAAGGGAGTCTCCCCGGCAGAGCTGGGGAGACTCCCTTCTCAGGTTTAGCCTAGTTCAATCGGTTGCTATTTGTACTCAAGTCTGTCCGAAGTAATCCCATAAACAGGTCCAAAAATCGCCATGAATGCCCCTTTGCAAGGGTCTTTAGAGACATTTTTCGTGCCTATCAAAAGGCTTGCGTCGTCCGGGGTCGAGCGTAACAAACAAGCGGTTGGGCTAGGCTAAACTTAAGAAGGGAGTCTCCCCGGCAGAGCTGGGGAGACTCCCTTGAGGAATGATCCGCTTGTCAATATGGTTGCTATGCCGCAGGGCAACCATTCCATAAGACACGCCGCGCGAACGTGCTGAATGTCTCGTGCTCATTCACCGCCTCGGCTTGATACCGCGCCCAGAGATCGCCCACGACGTGCGCGAGTTGTTCAGGATGGAGGCGTGCGGCAATACGCCGACCGAACGCCGGTTCATCCGCTTCTCCCCCGCCAACCCAGAGATCGAAGCGCTCTTCGGTTCCCGACTCATCCTGCAGCAAAGCGCCTTGCAGACCGATATCGGCAAGGGCATGTTGCCCACAACCATTCGGGCACCCGCTCATGCGTATGCTGATCGGCAGTATTGGCAACGCCACATCGAGCGCTTCCGCGAGGTGCAACGCGGCTGCTTTCGTGTGCACGAGCGCTTTGTTGCAGAAATCTTTCCCGGTGCAGACCACGACACGGCCACGCCACAGTTCCGGATCGACCGGCAAGCCCAGCGCATCCAATCGCGTCAGCACGTCATCCACGTTCGCGCTGGGGATGTCGGCCAGTATCAGGTTTTGCTGATGAGTGACGCGCAGACGTCCATCGCCGGCGATCTTCGCCAAGGCGCGTAATTGGTCGCTGGTCAGCAGTCCGCCAGGCACGGGGATGCCCAGGTAGCGCAGCGCGGGATCGTGTTGTGGATGCACGCCGAGATGATCCTGATGGTCCGTGGTCGTCACCGGCATTTCACGCGAGGGCAATGCCCGTCCGAGTCGTCGTTCCAGTTCTTCGCGGAACCAGGCGACTCCGTGCTTGGCGACGAGGTGCTTGACGCGCGCCTGGCCTCGTTGCTCACGATTGCCATGGTCGCGGAAAATTTCCACGGCACGGGAAACCACAGCGACGGCGTCTTCCACGGGAACCCACACGCCCAGATCTGCCGCCATCACGGGATGAGCGGAGAGACCGCCGCCGACCAGCACCGTAAACCCGGGCCGCCCCGCGCCATCCAACGCGGCCTCGAAGGCCAGATCATTGATTTCACTCGGCACGCAATGTTGCGCGCAGCCGCACAGCGCGATTTTAAATTTGCGCGGAAGGTTGGCAAAGGCGGGATTGGCGAGAAACGCGGCGGTCAACTCTTCCCCCACCGTCGCTGTGTCCAACAGTTCCGCGGGATCGATCCCCGATACGGGGCAGGCAACGACATTCCGGACCTGGTCGCCGCACGCGCCCAGCGTCCGGAGACCGACGGCCGCTAACTCGGCAAAGACCATCGGCAAATCCGCCAGCGTGAGCTGGTGTAACTCGATATCCTGACGCGTGGTCAGATTCAGGTGCCCGCTGGAGAACTGCGCCGCAAGCGCAGCCACTGTGGTCGTTTGTGCCGCCGAGAGCGCACCACCCGGCAGTTTCAAGCGCAGCATAAACATGCCGGCCGCTGGCGGGCGATGCCGATACAGCCCATGCCAGCGCATGACCACATCATCCTCCGGGGTGATGTCCGCAACCGTGCCACGCGCCAAGCGTGCAAACACCTCCTGGCCTGCGTAGGGATTGACGTCACGCTTCAGTTGTTCCAATGCAGAGAGTGCTTGTGACATGCCGTTTCCTTCCTCTTAAATCGTGTAATAGAACCACTCATATGCGCCAACTTTGTGCAAAAAAGGCCCCCACCCAGCTTGGGCAGCGCTTAATGCCAGCAGGACCGTTACGAGCGTCCCGTCGCCAATGGTAAATTTTATCAGGAATTATTCCTCTTCTGGTATCGGTGGTAACGCCATCGGCTCTTCCGTCACCGGCGTGCGGACGATGCGTTGGCGTATGCGCACGATCCCCTGGATAACGTCATCCGCATAGGTGTGCAGGATGGGGATGTCGAGCAGCGATAAAATGGTGCCGACCGCCAACCCGCCAATGACCGCTGTGGCCAACGGGCTATAGGCGTCCATCCCCGTCTTCGGGAAGAAGGCGACTGGCGCCATGGCGATAATCGAGATCATCGCCGTCATGAGAATCGGGCGTAACCGCTGTGGGCACGCGGTCGCCACCGCTTCATCGCGCGGCACGCCTTTTTTACGATACCTCACAATCAGGTCAATCAACAGAATCGCCGTGGTGATATCCATGCCAGTGAGCACGATGACCCCCAGGATCGAGACGGTGCTGAACGCCTGGTGCATCAAGAACAGGAACAGGAACACCCCGGACAACTCCAACGGCAGCGAGAAGATCATCTGCAACGGTTGCAGGAACCCACGGAACTGCGCCACCAAGATCAGATAGATGAACAGCACCGCCAGCACGAGTCCCACCAATAACCGTTTAAAGGAGTCCATCATCTGCGTCATGTCGCCACGGACTTCAATGCCATACCCCGGTGGAAAGTTCAATTTCTGCATGGCCTGCATCTGGACATCCATCGACAGGTCCATCGACGGACGACTGCCCGGACGGTAATAGCCCATAATATTCACCGCGCGACGCATGCCGTCATGTTCAATGACCGACGGCGCCAGCCGGTAGGTGATGCTCGCCATGGCATTCAGTGGCAACTGCCGACCATCCGGCGTGGTGATGAACGTGTGGGCGAGATCCGCCGCGCCGGCACGATCCTGCCCGGCATAGCGCACCAGGATGGTGTTTTGCCGCAGGTTGGGTAAGCGCCAGAACTCAGTCGTCAATCCGCCTTTCAACGCGTAGTACGCTTGATCGGCAATATCCGCCACACTCATCCCGATCTGTGCCGCCCGCACCGGATCGACTTTCACTTCGAAGTCCGGCAGGCTCATGTCCCAACTGGTCGCCACCTGATACATGCCCGGCGTCTTCCGCGCAATATCCGCCACCTGGTTGCCGAGATCGGCGATGGTCTGTGGGTCTTTGCCGTAGACCAGCAACTGCACCGGCGCGGAACTGGAGGCCATCACGTCGGACCCCATCTCTTTGATCTGCAGGCGTCGGATACCCGGAATGCTCGCGAGGGCTTCTTGTTGGACACTATCGATGACCTGCCAGATATTTTTCTTCCGCTCGGTTTTATCCGACAGGGTGATCATGAACGTCGCCGCATTCACCGAGGGCATCGCATAGCCGGTGTAATACGCGCCTGTCGATTCGAAGGCCGACTCCGCGCCGACTTCCGTCGACACTTTTTCGATCTCCGGATGCTTGAGCATCAATTGCTCGATCTTCTCCACCGCTCCTTCCGTGGCGGTAAAGGACGTGCCCGGTTGCATTTCCAACGCGCCATACGCCTGGCCAACGTCGGCCAGCGGCATCATTTCCGAACCGATGAAGTAGTAAAACCCGAAGCCGATAATGATCGTCGCCAGCACCCGCGCCATATTGACGAAACGGTACTTGAGCATCCACCGAATGAGCCGTTCGTACCCATGCTCCAGCGCTTCCAGCCAATGTTGGACGGGCAGGAGGATACGCACGTAAAACCAGCTACTGCGTTCCTGCGTCAATTCCTCATGTGGCTTCAACAGCGCCGCCGCCATGATCGACGTCAGGGTAAAGGATACCAGCATCGAGGACAACAATCCCAGGATGATCGGCCAGACCAACCCGACG
>DASXVL010000417.1:0-2133 GCA_036504255.1 Armatimonadota bacterium
CTACTTTGCCATCGAGTCTCGCGACGAACCGCCGCACCCTGTCGCTGTACTGCTGTGTCATTTCCAGGGAGGTGCTTTCGTCGGGATCGGTGTATGGAAGGTTCTTGAAGCCCCTTAAGTCGGTCTGGCTATCGGCAGAAACAGTCAATTCGGACGGGCGTGTAAGGTCACTCGCGATTTGCGTGAGGTCGAGCGACATCCAGCATGGCCGCCAGCCTGGTTGGAACCCGCGCGCAAGAAGCCGCACGCCCAGGTCGTATGGCTCAGGGGGGTCCAGCGACCAGCAACCCGCCAGTTTCGGCGAAGGGTGCCGGAGGTAGTACTCCACAATCTCATCAAGCTGTGTCCCGGCGTTTTCCGGGCGCAGTTCGGGGAAGGCAATCATCGCCGCGCCGTTCCTTCCGCGGTAGGTCCATGTCACGCCATCGGCAACTCGTATCTCTCCGCCGGCGGCAAGCGCACTGACACAAAATAACTCGCGATGGTTGACGGCTGCGGCTTTCATCTGCTGCAGAGGATCAGCGTTCCGCAGGCTGGTGGGGTCACTCATACGACACGAAACCTCCTACCATCAACATCGGCAATATTCTAGACTACTCCTTGGGCAACCCAACGGCACAAGATCCGTACGAGTGACACCTCAGCGGAGAATTGTGCCCGTAAGCCTGTATTCTGACCTGCTATAGTAGCCATCGTGCTCACGTTCACACAGCCGCTTTTTCTGGCGCTGCTGGCGTTGATTCCGATAAGTATCCTGATTGCACTGCCGCGCCTGCGACGCCAGAGGGGACGCGGCGGCGCGCATCTCGCGCCCACACATGCATGGGCAGGCCTTCTGATCAGGTCGCTCCTGTTGCTATGCGTGATTCTGTCGCTGGCTGGCATTCAGGCGGTGACCTTCACCAATAAACTCGCCGTCGTGTTCCTGCTCGATGTCTCGGACAGTATGCGCGCCAGCGGGCGCGATGCCGCGCTGCAGTTCGTGCGCGAGGCATTGCTTTCCATGCGGCATGATGGCAACGATGAAGCGGCGGTGGTGCTCTTTGGCGCAGACGCTCAGGTCGAGCGCAGCATGTCGACGCTCAGCGACCTGCCATCACTCAGCACGCAAGTGCGAACGGCGGGTACCGATATTGAAAGCGCCATCCGACTTGGCCTTGCCCTGTTGCCGTCGGACCATGCGAAACGGCTGGTTCTGCTCAGCGATGGCCAGCAGACTGTTGGCGACGCCGATGCCGCCGCGCGACTGGTGCGCGCCGTCAACGCGCGCCTAGACACGGTGCCCATCGCCGTCACGGCCGGGCCGGATGCCGCCGTGGAGCGCGTCGATGCCCCGCAGCGCGCCTCGCTGGGTCAGGCCATACCGCTGCAGGTGGCCGTCCGGTCAAACGCAGCCATGCGCGCCCAACTCACGGTATTCTCCGGGCCGGATGTCGTCTCGCAGCAAAACGTGAACCTCGTTGCGGGTCTGAACGAATTCAGCGTGCGGGCCAATGCCACCCGTCCGGGATTCACCGAGTTCCGCGCGCAGATTGCCGCCGATATCGACACTGTGCCGCAGAACGACACCCTATCGGCATCGGTCATCGTGATTGGCGCGCCGCGCGTTCTACTTGTGACGGTGCCGCCGGGCAGCCCGTTGCCGGGCGATAAAGGCGTCGTCGTTGATGAAACATCGGCGCTCAAAGCCGCCCTGAGCGCCGCCGGTATTCTGTATGATGAAACCACGGCGCGCAGCCTGCCCACAGAGATGCAATCGCTCTCGTCCTACCAGTCGATTGTGATGGTGGACGTGCCGGCGCGCGAATTGTCGCCGCGTTCGATGTCGGCCATCCAGAGCTACGTGCGCGACGCCGGCGGCGGGTTGGTGACCGTCGGCGGGCCAAGCAGTTACGGCGTCGGCGGTTACTTCCGCACGCCGCTGGAAGAGACTCTGCCGGTTGATTCACAGATTAAAGACCCGCGCCGCTTCCCGTCCGTTTCGATGGTCATCGTCATGGACAAGAGCGGCAGCATGAGCGTCCAGGAAAACGGAGTGATGAAAATCCGGCTGGCCGCTGAAGGCGCTGCACGCGCCGCAGAGCTCCTCAATCCTGATGATGAAATCACCATCATGGCGTATGACACGCAGCC
>DASXVL010000418.1:0-17463 GCA_036504255.1 Armatimonadota bacterium
TTTCATCTGTTACCTCAATATCAAATCATGCAATGCCGCGACCAATTCCACCCCCTTCGCCACCAACGCCTCACCGGTTTCCGGCGTAAACAGGCTGTTAGCGGCTTCGTAGCCGCCAGCTACGGCGGCCTCCTGGGTAACGATATAGCCTTGCAGTTCGCCGTTGACCAGGCAGACCGGATGCACCGGCAGCGATGCGCGCTGCTTCAGCGCCCGGGCGTATTCGGTGAACAGCTCGCACGGCCAGCCGACCAGCACGCGCTCGCCGATGCGCACGGCCTGCACCTCGGCCTGGTGGTAGGCCTCGTGGATGCGGGCTAACTCACCGGTCGCCTGCGCCTGTGCCAGCACGAGGGTCTCTTCCGCGCCGAAGACCGCGCATTCTGCCGTGCGTACCGGCCCATGGCCGGCGCCGTCAGCGCACAGACGGGCAAATTCAGCAACACGTTCCCGCAGCAGTGACTCTGCCTCGGCGACCGATGGCATCGCGCGCGGGATGGGCGCCATACTGCCCAAGCGGCCGGCCAGGAGGATGTCGCGGGAAAAATCGTCAGCGCCCATCCGGCGTACCGCGGTGAGAATGCGCTCCCCCAACAGCCGCCCCAACCGTTCCGCCTCCGCAAAGGTCTGGGCCGTGACGGCATACCGTGGGCTCTGGTTCCCACAGGGGGCGTTGTGATAGAGCACCACGAGGTGTTCGCCCAGCGCCTCACGCAGGTGTTGACGGGTGAAGGCCGGGAAATCGCCGGAGATATGCGTGGAATCTTCATGCAGCACGGTAGGGTGCATACCATAGATGCTCGCCAACGCCAACCACGCTCCGCCGCGTGTCCGCACGGCGAGAACGCCGGCTTCGGGATCGGTCACTCCGTCGGGCGAGAGACGATTGCTGCCCACGCCGCGCGCATCGGCGGACGCCCAGGCCAACGCTGCGTCGTGCGGTGTCTCCGCCGCCTCCACGGCAGCGGCGACCAGGGCATCTACCAGCCAGGCGAGATACGCGTCATCCACCGGCGGCACGCAGGGATCATCGCGCCAGGCGAGGAGGTCCATGGTGACTGGGCCGGAGTGGGTATGCGTGCAACTGATGAAAATCTGTGCGTCGCACAGGCCGGTCTGCGCGGCGATGCGCCCCCGCACCTCGCGGGCCGTGGCTGTGCTGATAAACAGGAGATCGACCGCCATGAGCAGCACGGCGCCCGCATCATTACGCAGGCACAGCGCGGAGGCGAGCAGCGGATCATGCACCCCGGTAGAGATACGAGGCACGTGCGGGTATCCCACCAAGAACATCGGCGTGCGCGGCGTGATCTCGCGCACGCTGACTCCGGCATGCAGGCTCATGGCGTCTCCCCTACTACGCTGACCTGGATGCGGGGGTCGGCAAAATAGTTGTCGGCGATGACGCACGGCATCGACACTTCCAACAGCAACGCGGGGCCCAGACCGGTGAAGCCATGCTCCACCCCCGGCCAGACGGGCAGCACATCCCCCGGCGCCATCTCGCGCACTTCGCCGTGATACGACATCCGCACCCGCCCGTGTACCAGGAAGAATGTCTCGTGCTTCACTTTATGTGCATGCAGCGGGCAGCTTTGTCCATCGAAGACGAACAGATACTTGCCGCAATAGCCGGCCGCCATCTCGTTGGCAATCCAGTATTCGATCAGCCCGGTCTGCGCGAAGTCGTCGATGCCGAAATCCGAGACGAGCGGCTCCACTGTTGGCATAACCATCCCCCAGCGTGCCAACTGCTCCCGGCAGGCGGTGAGCGCCTGTGTGCGGGCGTCGCCCTGCAGGGCAAGCGTCAGGGCTTTTTCGAGTTCAATATCAGGCATGATGCAGAGTCCTCGGTTCCGTGTTACCCCAATAATTCTGTTTCCGTCTCACCGATGGCTTCTTCGATAATATCCATCGCCTTGTGTGCCACGTCGTTGGGCATGACAATGGGCGGGCTCATGCGCAGGATGTGGCCGGCGGGGATCCACGCCAGGCCCTTGCGGAAGGCTTTCTGGTAGACCAGCTTGCCGGCCAAATCGAATGGGGATTTCGTCGCCTTGTCCTTCACCAGTTCCACACCCATGAGGCAGCCTTGGCAACGCACGTCGCCGACAATGCGGAATTTATCCAGCCACGTGCGCATGCGCCCCAGAAACAGCTCTTCCAATTCCAGTGCATGCGCCAGCAGCCCTTCCTCCTCAATGACTTCCAACGAGGCCAGCGCCGCAGCGCAGGCCATCGGGTTGCCGCCGTAACTACTGGAAGCGGAGATGGCCTCGAAGGTCTCCATGTAGGGCTCACGCACGCAAACCGCGGTGACCGGGAAGCCATTGCCGAAGCCTTTGCCCAGCGTGACCACGTCAGGCACTACGCCGTAATGCTCCGTACACAGCCACTTGCCCGTACGCCCTATGCCGGTAAGCACTTCGTCGGCCATCAGAAGCAGTTTGTGCGCTTCGCAGAACTGTTTGAGCTTGGGAAAGAAGTCGTTGGGCGGCATGACGGACCCACCCCACCCCTGGACTGGCTCCAGCACAAAGGCCGCTACCTGGTTCGCCGTCGCGTGGAGCAGGTATTCTTCGTAGAACTCAATATATTTATCGGTGTCAATGCTCCCATCCGCTTTGGTCCACAGCGGACGGTAAGGGTTAGGGCGCGGCACCATGTGAAAGCCCGGCATGCGCGTGGGGCCGTAGGCGGTGGCGCGAATTTCCGCCAGCGACACGGCTGCGGAGGTTTTACCATGAAAATCGTTGAAGCAGGAAATGAACTCATGCCGGCCGGTGGCAGCACGGCACACGCGCAGCCCCGCTTCCACCGCGGTGGTACCGGAGTCGTAGAGTTGGAAACCGGAGAGATCGCCGGGGAGGATGGCGGCCATCTTCTCCATCAACCGCGTTTTAATTTCGGTGGTAAAGTCATGGCAGTTCATCAACTGCCCGGCGTAATGCTGCACCGCCTCCGTCACCTTGGGGTGACAATGGCCCAAGGTGGTGACGTAAATGCCCGAGGAAAAATCGATGTAGCGATTGCCGTCGGCATCCGTCATCGTGCATCCTTTGCCGGACGCAAAGGCGACCGGAAAAAGCTTCACCTGGCCGCTGAGCCCCTTAAAATACTTGGTGCACCGCGCATGCAACGCCCGTGACTGCGGTCCGGGCGCCTCGGTCACCATCGACGGCCAGTCCGACAAGTCCAATTGGTACGGCGTCGGGTCATAACACCCTATCGTGGTGGGCATAATCAGCTCCTTCTCTATGATTCAACCGGCATGTCGCCCCGTGCACAGGCAACACGAAATCATCAGTCAACCGTGATGACCGTCGCACCGTGATCGCGTAGCTGTTGCTGCTGGTCAGTGGGCAGACCGGCATCGGTGATGATAGTATCGACTTGCGCGATGGATGCATATTGCATAAAGGCGGTGCGCTGAAATTTCTGGCTCTCCGTCACCACCACCACCCGGTCGGCGATGCGCAGCATGGCCTGGGTGAGGCTGGCCAGTTGCACGTTTTGAAAGAAAAATCCCTGGTTACTGCGCGCGGCGTCGCAACCAACGAAGAGCATATCGACATGAAAATCTCGCAACATACGCTCGGTGAGCGGGCCACATAGACTGGGGAACTCTTTGCGTAGCAGACCGCCGAACACCACCACCTCGACCGCAGAGCCATAAAACTCCTGAGCGACGCAGAGCGAGATGGTCGCCACCGTGATGGGGGCATCTTTGGGGATATGCCGGGCAACCTCCAGCGTGGTGGTGCCTTCGTCCAGCAGAATGGTCATGCCGGGTTGTACCAGTTCCGCCGCCCGTCGCCCGATGGCGGATTTTATCGGCGACGCGGTGTAATACGGCATGGCGAGTTGCAGAAACCGCAAATCGCCCGCTGCGACCCCGCCGCCATGCGTGCGAATAAGGAGCCGATTCGCTTCCAGCGTCCGCACATCACGCCGCACCGTCATTTCCGAGACGGCGAACCGCCCGGCCAACCGGCGAATCGACACCTCTTCGCCCTGCCGCAGCAATTCAAGAATCGTTACCTGTCGTTGATTTAGTTCAGCAGTTTCCATCGGCCGCATAGTACTACCTATTGAGCGTTTCGTCAATATCAATTGTTATTTTTGTTAAACCTATTTCATATCACCATAATTGGACCTTACAAACTAACAAATCTAACATTAAAATCAATTGCACGCGGCAAATAGCTGCCACCACGCCACTCGGTTAGCCAGGAAAACAGCGATGACGCCCATCGATAATCTCCCCAGACAACCGCCCAAGTAACGATGCGAGCGTCTTACCGCTCCCCGACAGACGCTTGGCGTGCGCTTGCGGCAACCACCAACACGATCCCGCCGGATGCATGTACTTTCCGTGAGGGCGGTGTTTGGTCTGCTCTGCTGCGAGAAGGGCCATAGCCTCACCTGTCCGTGCCACGATTGGCGCTTTGATCTCCGAACGGGACGCTTTCTCGATGCGCCCAAACTCGGACTCACGGTATATCCCATCCACTCTGATGCCGGCCAATGGTTTATCAGCCTGGCTTGAAAGGGGAAGGCGATGGAAAAAGTCACCCTGTTTACGCTGTCCACCTGTCCGTGGTGTCGACGCATGATGTAGGCGTCGTTCATGCGCTGGTGTCTCGTCATGTATTACTCGTGCGGTCGCCCTCATGTCCTCCCTCCCACCTCTGTTGATGACGTTTCCCTCTCCCGTCACCACCGTGTGTCCGCAGGAAGGAATACGATCTCCCTTCCTGCGGACACAACCATCCATTGGGTCACGGGCTACCCGCCCATGACACGCCGCACGGTTTCGGTCGCGCAGCACTTTTTGAACTTTCGCCCGCTGCCACAGGGGCACAGATCATTCCGTCCGGCGTTTTCTGCAGGCGCCTGCCCATGGCGTCTCCCGCCGGCAACGCGCAAAGCATGGTGCGGTTCAGCAGGCATTTCCGGCGCCCGCGAAATGCGGAAAAGGTGGGTTACCAATTCCTCCTCGATGTCCATCTCGAGTTGCGACCAGAGCGCGTGCGCTTCCGTCGCGTAGGCGACCAACGGGTCCATCTGTGCATACCCACGGAGCCCTATCCCTTCCTGAAGATAATCCATGGCTTCCAGGTGGTGGAGCCATTTCCGATCCACGATATGCAGCCAGAGCCTGCGTTCCAGTTCGCGCAGTGGTCCATCGCCCATCTCATCAGCACGCGCCTGATAGGCCCGCATCATGCCCTCGGTGACATCCTCTACCAGCGTATCCGCATGCTGTGCACGTTGGAGCGTAGCGAGGAACGGTGCCCAGCATGCAGTCGGATCATCCGGCATGTCCTGCGCCATATCCGTCACCAGATAGGGATAGCATGCGGGGAGTTGCGGACACCGCTCCACGAGTGCCTGGGCCAGCGGCTGCATATCGCGGTCATCATCATCCGTCGGCTTGCCGACATACTGGCGTATACACCGCGCTGCAGTATGGCGTAACGCCTCGATGACGGTATCGCGCACATCCTCACCGATCAAGGCGTCACGACGCCGTCGATAAATCGCGGTGCGCTGTCGATTCATCACATCGTCATACTTCAACACCTGCTGACGCATCTCCCCATGCGACGCTTCGACTTTTCGTTGCGCCCCTTCGACGATCCGTGGCGCGGCCTTGCCCGTGCGGGGTTCGTGCTCCGGCCAGCCCCGTTCGACTAGCGCCATGCGTTCCGGACCGTAAAGGCGGAGAAGCTCATCTTCGAGCGATGCGTGGAATCGGGAGTGTCCGGGGTCGCCTTGACGCCCGGAGCGCCCGCGCAACTGATTGTCGATGCGACGGCTTTCATGCCGCTCGGTACCGATGATCGCCAATCCGCCACTCGTGACCACCTGTGCCCGATCCTGCTGACAACGACGCCGGGCTTCCGCCACGGCTGCGGCATGTTGCCCAGGCGTGGCGGTCTCCGGGTCGAGCCCCTGTTCCCCGAAGAGGGAGGCGACACGACCTTCCGGCGCGCCACCGAGCATGATGTCGACGCCACGTCCTGCCATGTTGGTGGCGATGGTAACCGCACCCGAGCAGCCGGCTTGCGCGATAATCTGTGCTTCCTGCTCATGGTAGTTCGCATTGAGCACCTGATGGGGCACCCCGTGCTTGAGGAGCAAAGTCAGCCGTTCCTGGTCTGTCGTCAACGCGATACGCTGCGCTAGTGTCGCGACATGCGTCGGGTCTGTGGCCTGCTCGGGCAATCCACACGCGCGCAACAGTCGGGCGAGCGTTTCGGTTTTCATCTCCTCCAGGCGTTGGAAGCATAGCAGTTCGGCGATGCGCCGTGCCTGCTCCGGCGTCAGTGCTGTCGAGCCTGCCATCGTCTGCCGTAACGCGTCCAGTTCTTCCGTGAGCCCGGTGAGATGCGCGAGGCGCTGTTCCATGCGCCGTTCCTCTTCCGGCGGCACCAGGCCGGGGTAGCGTTCTCCCTTGGCGAGTGCTGTTTCGAGACGGACGCGCGCCCGCTCCTCCAGAGTATGGCGTGCCTGCAACACCGTGGCGAGGGCGGCTTGCTGTGCCGGTGTCGGGGAGCGCAGCTCCAGCAAGTGCTGATGCAGCACGATCGCGAGGGCGTAGCGTTGCAGGAGCAGCGGTGTGAGACGCCGGCTGACACGCTCCGACATCTCGATGGAGCGTGTCCCCACGAGTACGGGCTGCCGGCGGCTTTCACAGTGCAAAATATCGCCCACTATTCCGCGCAGCTTCGCTTCTTCCGTGGTATATACGACATCGGCAAGATCCTGCCGGATGACCGGGCGATGGGTCGGAATGACGGCCACGGGGAGGCCATAGATTTTGACAAATTCCTCTTCTTCCGTTTTCGCCGTGCCGGTCATCCCCGCCAGCGTCGCGTACAGGCGGAAGAAATTCTGGAAGGTAATGGTGGCCAGGGTCTGATTCTCGTGTTCGATGGTGACCCCCTCCTTCGCCTCGATTGCCTGGTGGAGTCCATCGGAGTAGCGTCGCCCAAACATCAGCCGTCCGGTAAATTCATCAACGAGAATGACTTCGCCATCCTGCACCACGTAATCGACATCACGCTGGTAGCAGGCATGCGCACGTACCGCCGCCGTCAGGCACTGGAGCACCGGCAAATGCTCCGCGTCCGCAATGTTGGCGATGCCCAGCGCACGTTCAAGACGTGTCATGCCATCCTCCGTCAAACTGGCGGTTTTGTGTTTGCGGTCCGCGCGATAATCCTCCTCGGGACGCAACTGACGAATGGCACGATCCACATGACTGATAACGTCGGTCGGCTCATCGCCAGGACCGGAGATGATCAGCGGAGTGCGGGCTTCATCGATGAGGATCGAGTCGACCTCGTCGACAATGGCAAAAGCCAGCTCGCGTTGCGCCAGCTCGCTGGCATCGACCGCCATCTGATCGCGAAGGTAATCGAAACCCAATTCGGCATTGGTCGTGTAGAGGATATCCGCCTGATATGCCTCGTGACGCGACACCGGTCGCAGAGCCTGCGGCGCCGTCGGATCGTACAGATACGCCGGCAACTCGCCATCGCCGTGTCCCGCCTGCGTGATCCCAGTCGTCAGGCCGAGAAATGCGAACACCGCACCCATCTGCGAGCCTTGATACCGCACGAGGTAGTCGTTCACCGTGACGAGATGCGCACCACGCCCGCGTAACGCATGGAGATAGAGCGGGGCGGCGGCGACGAGTGTTTTCCCCTCGCCGGTCTTCATCTCGGCGATCATCCCCTGGTGTAGAATAATCCCGCCGATCAACTGTTCATCGAACGGTTCCATGAATTTGTCGACCGTGTAGGGACAGCCAAGGTGCTGGAGACGCGTTTCTAACGTCTCACGCGCCTCAGCAGGCACAATCATTTCCTCGCTCAATGTCGAGTCCGGGATCTCGGTTGTGCCAAGGAGTATCCGGTATTGCCGCCGCCCGAGTACGCGCCATGCGGCCTCGCGCATGACAGCATACGCCTCCGGCAAGAGATCATCGAGCGATGTGCCGTGCGCAAGTCGTTCTTTGAACTCGCTGGTCATCGCGCGTAACTGCGCATCGGTCAACGCCTCCATGCGCGGGCGCAGTGCTGAGATCTCCTGTACCCGCGTTCGTGCATCGGCGACGCGACGCTTTGTCTGATCGAACCAATCGGTGATACATGACAACATGTTGCTTTCCATCCATTTGCTGACACCATTCGTCGGTGTCGGTCCTGGGATGACCTCGCCGCCACACCGGATGTGATGCATCCGGTGTGCATGGCGTGGTGTCATCTCCTACTGGCCTCATCATGTCGGAGGCAATTCTCGAAACCTTGCCGCGAACAGCCCCGCATGACATGGCATGCCAGGATGGCGCCCTAAGGCCGGTGAGAAACCCTGATGTGGGAGCATCTGTATGTCTCCTCATGACGATGATGTCATGGTACGAGACACAAATGCCTGTCCGACGGTACGGTAAGATGGTTAGGCCGGAAGAAATGAAGGGGGACGAGGATGGATCGCGTAGCATTGCGTCGCAACGAGGGCGTGGAGCGGAAGTCCTGCCCGAAGAGAAAACGGCGTCGAAAGTGTCGGCGTGACTAGCGCCCACTGATGGCAGAGGAGTGCTGATTTGGCTTTGGGTACTTTTGCATAGAGCTTGGCGCGCTGATGGTGCCACGACGCGATGCTGCCGGTATACGCGTCAGCGGATTCGTCGCTAACCCGGGTTCCACTGTCGGAGGCGGAAATGGCGCACTGCGGGGCCTCTGACGCACGAACAAATGCTCCCATGTCCACCGCACCGCTGAACATGGACATCAGGAGCAGCACCTGCCCGATGAGGAGGAGTTGGCAGGGATCGTGTATTGTCATAAATTTTCTAGACATGATCCTCCGCTGGTCATGCGTGTGCAGCCGATGCACAGTAATCAAAGCATTACCCTGATCAGGCACTGACAGTGCCCCGTTCAGGAGCCCTATTATCTTTCCCCATACACCCCCAGGACTAACATGATAGTTCACAACGCTGACGATAGCAGCGAGGAGCATGTGGGAGGATGGTTCCGTTGTCATCCCGCAGCGCTGTGGGAGACCCCAAGATCCTTCAGTAAGCCATCCATTACTCCATAGATCCACCCATGTACCCATAGCGGTTGCTGCCTGCGCCAGGCATCCTGGACGATGGTTGACTGCGAGACATTTCTCACCTGTTCCATCACATTCAACTCGCACAAGCGATCCAGCCTGGATTCCTGGCGCATAATGCCGTGCAATTCGCGCTCATGCTTTCGATAGATATCGCGAAGATGGCCAAGCCAGTTATCGATCAACCCATGCGGTTGACTTTCGAATGCGGCTTGTATGCCACCACAACCGTAATGTCCGCAGACAATAATATGTTGCACCTGTAAAATCTCAACGGCATATTGCATGACGGATAAGCAATTCATATCCGTGTGGATAACCAGATTGGCCACATTGCGGTGCACGAATAACTCGCCGGGCAACAGGCCGATGATTTCGTTCGCGGGCACCCGGCTGTCTGAACAGCCGATCCAAAGATATTCCGGAGTTTGCTGCTGTGCCAACCGCCGAAAAAACAGCGGATCGTCCTGCGTCATGCGGTCTGCCCAGTCACGATTATTCAAAAATAGCCGATCGATTGCCTTCATAATTTTCTATTCCCTGCTCCCGCTTTGTCCGTGGACGTAATTTGCTCACGTAGGCGCTGTATACGCACTTGCATCGGCGGGTGCGTGCTGAAGATACGTCCGAGGATCGGGTTACCCGCGCCACCAGATTGGGCCAATTGATCCATGCGTTCCAGGATGCGCAGACCTTTCTTGGGATCATAGCCGGCATCACGCATGAATTGCGCCCCCAGGGCGTCGGCCTGAAATTCCGCCGATTGGCTGAGTTGCATGCTCACAAGCTGTTTGCCAAATTTGGTCGCGAAGGCGCGCATCATCTCAGCGGACTGCCCTTCACCTTGTCCAACTTCTCCGTTACTCCCGATCAAGTCCACTGCGGTCTGGAGTAACCCTGCTGTCCGAAGTTGCTCGGCAGTGTGTTCTTCAACGACATGCGCCATCTCATGCCCCACGACCATCGCGCTCTGATCAGGATCATCCTTCGCCAATTTCAACAGCCCGTCGTACAGATAAATTTTACCGCCAGGTAGGGCTATTGCATTGACCATCCCTTCCGTGGTGCGCACGGCTTGAACACGCCATTCCCATCCGCTGCCTTGCGGGCCACGATACTGGTTCGGCAATGCCGTGATCATGCGTCCGACAACAACGTCGAGAATCGGGGTTGCGAAGGCCTTTTGATCAAGACCCTCCTGCTTGACCACTTCGCGTCCTAACGCAATTTGCTCCTGGGGTGTGAGCTTGCGCAACCCAGGTGGAAGGGCCGGCATCCGCATGCCTTCCGGAAGGGGGAGATCTTTCGGCAATCGTGCAACCAGACCACTGACGCCGGGCATGACCCAGTGCTTCACACCGGTGACCGTGCCGACCAATACCAGAACGGTCAGGATAAGTAGGAGGGTGACGCACCCACACCCGAATAGCCGTAGTTTCTTCTTTAGCTTTTTCGGATGATATCGGTGAGATCCCCTGTAGTCATCGTCATATTCATGCTCGTTGTGGTCATGATGTCCCATGTGCTGTCCTCCCCCGGCAAATACTGCCACGCATGTCGGTGTGTCGTATCAACTAGCCATCGCTTCCAGCCGCTTCACGCGTTCCGGGATGGGGGGATGCGTCGAAAAGAGCCCCATCAATCCTCCGTGCAACGGATTGACGATGAACATGTGTGCCGTACTCGGGCGGACATCCGCCGGCGTCATGGCCGCTCCTTGTTCCAACTGTTGCAACGCGCATGACAGGGCTCGTGGATCACGGCTGATGTGCGCACCGGTGGCATCGGCGGCATATTCGCGTGACCGCGAAATAGCCATCTGAATGATCGTCGCCGCCAGCGGGGCCACAATCATCGCGATCAGTAATCCGGCAATACCCGGACCACCGTTCTCATCATCTTCCGAACTGCCGAAACCGAACCAGGCCGCCATCTGCGCTAAATTTGCCAGCATCATCACCGCCCCCGCGACAGACGCCGCAATGGTCGAGATCAGGATGTCGCGATTTTTGACATGGGCCAACTCATGTGCCAACACGCCACGCACCTCGCGCTGACTCAGCAGACTCATCAACCCGGTGGTCACCGCGACGGCAGCATGTTCGGGGTCGCGCCCGGTCGCAAAGGCGTTCGGCATCGGGTTTTCCATGATATACAGCGTGGGCATCGGCAGCTTCGCCACCGCCGTGAGTTCGCGCACCATCCCGTGCAACTCAGGGGCCTGCGCGGCATCGACCGGTTGTGCGTGGTACATCTTCAGCACGATCTTATCGCTGAACCAGTAGCTGACGCCATTCATCAGCACCGCCAAGACCAGGGCAATCGCCATCCCGTTCTGGCCACCGATCATCTTGCCAACCCAGACAAATAATACGGTCAAGGCTGTCAATAAGAGCACGGTCTTCAAGTAATTCATAGTTATCCTCCACTGGTCGACATACGCGAAACTCGCAATCATGGACCTCCGGCAGCCGGAGGCTTGCTTTTGTGTTCCGCGAAAAGCGGTGTACTGTTACTTGGCTATGCGCCTCGTCAGTGATCCCATCCAGGCTGTGGTGTGCGCGTAGGCGCGTTATACTCCGGCAATACACATGCTGTTGTGCCGACGTATGCGCCACCATTTTACCCCCTCGAACCACAACACGCTGAGCAGACCAGCGCATACACACACGCCGACTGGGACGGCGCTTAGGCGCGAAAAATGTAAGAGTTTTGACAGAAACGGGACATAGAGCATTCCGCTGACTAAAAGGAATACACCACCCATTACCCACCACAGGGGGCGATTGGGCAACCGCACCGTGGCGAGGAGGCTCCGCGTCCACGAAAGATTGGTCAGAATGAGGGCCAAATTGCCCACCATGAGCGTGGTGAACGCCATCGTCCGTGCGACGTCGTCCTGCTGCGTCAGGTACCGACTGATAGCAAAAACCGCAAGGCTGGTGGCCAACACACTCGCCCCCTGAATGAAGCTCCAGAAGACCGTTGGGCCATTGAAGACGGATTCAGCGGCAGACCTTGGTGGCCGTGTCATGGTATTGGCTTCCTCCGGTTCCGCTTCAAATACCGTGGAACAGGCGGGGTCGATGACCAGTTCCATCAGCACGATATGGATGGGCAAGAGAATCAGCGGCCATCCTAAGAGCACGGGAATGAGTGACAGTCCGGCAATGGGCACATGCACGGCAAAGATATAGGCCATCGCCTTGCGCAGGTTGTCAAAGATGCGGCGCCCCAGTCGAATCGCCGCCACGATGGAGGCGAAGTCATCATCCAGCACCACAAGTCCCGCGGCCTCACGAGCGACATCGGTGCCACGCCCCCCCATGGCCACCCCGATATCTGCCGCTTTCAACGCCGGCGCATCGTTGACTCCATCTCCGGTCATGGCCACCACGTCGCCGTTGGCTTTCAAGGCCTGGACCAGCCGCAATTTCTGTTCCGGCACCACACGGGCGAAGACATTGACCTCTCGAATGCGCTCTTGCAGCGCCGCCTGATCCATGGCGCGCAACTCATCTCCCGTCATCACGCGGTCTGGATGCGGCAATCCGATCTGCGTGGCAATATTGCGTGCGGTGACCGGGTAATCGCCGGTAATCATGACCACCCGAATACCTGCCGTCGTACACTCGCGTATAGCTGCGGGAACCGATGGACGTACCGGGTCGATCAATCCAATCAGTCCGAGGAACTGAAAATTGAAGTCGTGCTGCGTGCCCGGCAAGCGCTCTCCATCCGTGAATAATGCCTGCGCCACACCGATCACACGTAATCCCTGCCCGGCCATCCGTGCAATTTGCCCTGACAAGGCCTGACGCTGGTCTTCCGTGAAATGACAGAGGTCGGCAATGGATTCCGGCGCACCTTTGGCGGCGATGCTATACTCGTGCCCACCGGGAGAACGCCAGACATGCGACATCGCCAGCAACTCTTTCGAAAGCGGATACTGCTGCACCAGCGTCCAGTCTTGGTGGATATGCTCGGTATGGGCCAGGTACTGATTGCCATATTGGTGCAATGCCCGTTCCATGGGGTCGAACGGATCGCGCTGACTGGCCAGGATGCTGTACTCCACCAACAGATGAAACGCATTGGGCAAGGCGGCGAGATCAGCCGTCGACGCCGACACCACTTCATCATCCAGACCGAGCGCGCCAACGGTCATCTGATTCAGTGTCAAGGTTCCCGTCTTATCCACACAGAGGACCGTCGCCGATCCCAAGATCTCGACGGCATGCATCCGCCGTGCAAGCACACCGCGTCGTGAAATACGCCAGGCGCCCAGCGCAAGAAAAATCGTCAAGACGACAGGGAACTCTTCCGGAAGTAATGACATGGCCAGGGCGACCCCTGCCAGCACCCCATGCAGCCAATCACCGCGCAGTAATCCGTAGGCCAGGGCGACGACCGCGCTCAAAGTACCACCGGCAATCGCCATGATCCGCACCAGCCGGGCCGTCTGACGCTGCAGCGCTGTTTTCTCCGGCTCCAACGCCTGCAATGATTTGCCGATTTTGCCGATTTCCGTCAGGATTCCCGTCTGCTGTATATCGAGCAACGCCTGGCCTTGTACAACCAACGTTCCCGAAAAGACAAAGGGCTCGTCATCCCCACCCGGACGCTGGTTGACGGCGTGACCATCCCAGTTCACTTTCCGGACCGGGACCGACTCCCCGGTCAACAACGATTCATCAACCGTGAGATTGATCGATGCCAGCACGACGCCATCGGCTGGGATGCGATCGCCCTCGGCGACGATGACGACATCACCCCGTACGACTTCGCGACCGGCGATGCGTTGGTCCTCCCCACCGCGAATCACACGAGCGCGAGGACTAGAGAGGTTCTGCAACGCTTTCAAGGCATTCTCGGTCTTGCGTTCCTGATGCAGGGTGATGCCGATGATCACAAAGACAAATCCCAGCAGGAGCAGCGCCTCTTGCACATCACCCAGGATGAGGTAGATGCCTCCGCCCGCGAGCAGCAACAGAAACATCGGCTCGCGAATCACCTCGATGGCAATCGTCAACAGGCCTCGCGGCTTCGCCGACGGCAGTTCATTCGGACCGTCCGCCTGCAATCGTCGTGCGGCCTCCTCCGGCGTCAATCCCGTGATGTCTTGTCCTTCCCACAAATTACCCACCGATATCTCCTCAGCTCGCCGCACTTGCGCGTGAGAGTACTCCCGGTGGCATGCTGTTCTCGCACCCACAGCATGCCACCGAGCAACGGCCTACGCACAGCGGGCCGCGTTAATCATCGCCGCCGAAGCCGCCCAGAATATCCCCTAACCATGACCCACGTCTCTTCTGCAGGGGACGTCCATGCTGGTCATACTGCGAACGACGGTGTTTGTCATCGTCATGGTCACCATCGTGGTGCCGGTGCTCCTCGTGATAGCGTGGCTGTGCCTCCTGTGGGCGGCTCTCAACGTGGGCGTTGTACGCATACGGCTGCGACGCTCCACCGGTCGCTTCCATCTCAATGATCTTTTCTAACTCGCCGCGGTCGAGCCAGACCCCCTTGCATCCGGGGCAAATATCAATCTCGACGCCATACTTTTGGATTGCGCGCAATGGCGCATCACAGACTGGACAGTTCATGGTGTTTCCTTTCATTGATGTTTTCATTTCGATGCATGCCTTGTTCCATGCGTAGCGTGGGTGTTGCTTTGCGCTCTGTATTCACGCTCTCCCGGCACACGGGCTGCGCAGAGGCAGCTGCCGGTACTGATGGTAGCGACTGTTCCTCGGCCTGGGGCGCTGTTGTGAGTAATGATGCCACAATCGCGATAAGTAGCACGCCCATCACCACGCACAACGCGACAGCAATGGGAACCTTCACCACGTCCGTCAACAGCATCTTACCGCCGACAAAGAGCAGTATGACGGCAAGGCCGTATGACAAGTAATGGAAGCGATGCATCATGCCCGCCAGCGCGAAGTATAATGACCGTAACCCGAGAATCGCAAAAACGTTCGACGTGTAGACGATAAAGGGATCGCGGGAAACGGAGAGGATGGCGGGCACGGAATCGACGGCGAAAATCACGTCCGTCGTCTCAATAAGCACCAGCACCACCAGCAACGGCGTCGCCCAGCGTTTCCCGTCGCGCAGCACGAAAAAGTTGCTACCGACATAATCCTGCGTGACCGGCATCAACCGCCGGAACAGCTGCAACACAGGGTTATGCTCCGGATGGATTTTCTTGTCTTTCTCCAGCGCCATTTTGATGCCGGTGAAGATGAGCAGCGCCCCGAAGAGGTAGATCATCCAGTGGAATTTTTCAATAAGGGCGACGCCCGTCACAATGAAGATGGCACGCAGGAGCAACGCCCCAAGAATCCCCCAGAAGAGCACCTTATGCTGGTAGGTGGCCGGGACGCGAAAGAACGCAAAGATCAGCAACATGACAAAGAGATTGTCAACGCTGAGCGATTCCTCGATCAGGTACCCGGTCAGAAACTGCAACCCGATTTCCGACCCGCGCCACGCGTAGACGATACCCGCAAAGGCCAACGCCAGGCCAATCCACAGCGCACTGCGGCGCAGCGCTTCTTTAAAGGTAATGACATGATCCTGACGGTTGAAGATCCCCAGGTCGAGCGCCAACATGACCAGGACAAAGGCGTTAAATCCGACCCACAGGTAGATCGATTGCGACATTATTGCTCCCATACAGCGTGCAGAGCGGTGAGTACCCTCTCGGTACTCGACTGACGGCAAACCCAGTGCCGTCAATGACACTAAATGGAGCGCGCAATCCGCTGGACTGTTCCCGTGAGATGCCACCGGTCGGTGGATACGGGATCGACAGGAGGCGTGTCGTGAAGCGCATACCAATCCTCAACCACCGGAAACGCATCGCAAAGAATGGTCAGGATCATGAGGCGGCACAATATCGACGACACATCGCCCTACGCAGACACACGGATACCGCGCTGGGTTATGCCGTTTCGGGAGGCTGAAAGATCACCGGGGAAAGATGCAGCACGGTGAGGGCCCGCTGTGTGGCGGGCATCGGGTGCTGCGGAGCTAAGCTGGGGTATGCTGGGACGCTTTCCAGACGCACGTCGTCCAGGTCGTCACCATCGAGATGCTCGCAGATGGACGTGGGGACATCCTGACCGTGACAGGTGGCGACGGCTTTGGCACTCATAACGACGATGGTCGCCAGCATGAATGTCAAAACCACAAATCTCACGAGCCAGGTTGTGCCGAGTCGGCCCTGCATAAATGTCATCTTTCTGACTGGCGCGGCAGCGCCGTTCAGGGAGAGTATACCCAAAACAGACGCATCCCATGCCTTACTTTTAACTGCCAACCGCCAGGTGATGTTACCGGACGGTAGCTTAGGGCTCGCGCAGAAATAAGTGCGAGCCCTAAGCAAAGAGAAGTGCCGCAACATCGCGAGCAATACGGCACTATCCAATACGAGTAGCGCCAATAATGGTATTACAAACAATAGTCTATTTTCCAGTCAAGCAAGCGAAATCCTGCCCATCGAGCCCTGACGATAAATTTACGCAGCTTCCTCACCGTAAATAGGCACAAGCTTCGCATTCACGATCACGCCCGAGATGTCCCCCACCCCGCCGGAAGCGAGGCCACACCAAGAGAGACCGTCCGGTCTCACACGCTTGGCATGAAACCGGACGGTGCCCTCTCGCCAGCTCAAGTAATTGTGCCAGACCTGGTCAGCGCTTCAGCATCTTCACGAGTTCCGCCATTACCAGAGCATCGCGAGCATCTGCGCGGGTGAACTGGCGCCGTCAAGCACGTGGAAACGCGATCTGGCCTTTGAAGTAGCCATACCCGGGGTTAATTATTGAAGCCTACAATATCAAGCACTCGTAGTTCCATTTTTCACTGTTGTGATGTGTCATCAATTCCTTGCTATCATCCAGGATTCGATATCTACGCAATATCACTTTACAATTAAGGCATCCGCTTGGGATACAGGCGCACATACATCACCCATCCCGTCGGATTATGCCCATAGACAGGTGCTAACGCCTTGGGGACGGTATTGAGGAGCAACTGCGCGCCCACTCCCCATTGAAAATCACCGCGAGAGGGTAAATCGCGCGCCACACCCAATGTCAGTTGGTGCAGGTTGAATATCTGCGTCGGTGGAAACGATGCCGGCAACACTAATTCTTCTGCGTCTTTACGGATATATTCATACCGGACATAGGGCGTCCACCCGCCATCCTGTTTCAGCGCCCCCTCCAGGAGGTAACTGCCTAACGCCCGACCCGGACGCACGTCCCTCCCCCAGACAAACGTGGTCTGGAAGTTCTTATTCATTGGTAACGCGTGATTGTA